>DQLG01000630.1 GCA_015660315.1 Candidatus Latescibacterota bacterium | reverse complement strand
TATGTATTCTACCTAGCGCCAACTCTCCTCTTGCAGTACTATTACCTAAAACACGCACAATCTACTGCGATTTTTTTCTTATCACATTTTCACGACGAAAAATGAGACAAGTTCACCACATTTTAGCAATCTTACTTGTTTTCATGTGAATTTTTTACATAAGCAGGCGTATACATCGAAAAAATACTTGCAATTACTACATATAATTCCGATAATCAACATATCAGATAAACATAATACTTTTTGAACCACTGTTTCCAGGAGAAAGTTGACATGGCAAGAGGAGCCGACAAAGTCATAGAAGCGCTCGACCGCTTCGGCGTCGAGTATGTCTTCGGCCATCCAGGGGGCGCGGCCATGCCGATCTTTGACGCGCTGCTCAATTCCAAGCAAATCAAATTCGTGCTGACCCGGCACGAGCAGGGCGCCACGCATATGGCCGACGGCTACGCCCGCGCCACGGGCAAACCTGGTGTGGCACTCGTCACCTCCGGCCCCGGTGCCACCAATACGATCACCGGACTGTTGACCGCGCAAATGGATTCTTCGCCGCTGATCGTGCTTACTGGCCAGACCGTCACGTCCATGCTGGGCAAAGACGCCTTCCAAGAGGCCGATGTATTCGGCATTTCTATGCCAGTGGTCAAACATTCGTATCTAGTGAAAGACCCCAATGATATCCCCCGGGTGATGACCGAGGCTTTCCACATCGCCACTACCGGTCGGCAGGGTCCCGTGCTCATCGACCTGCCCAAGGATGTCACCCAGGGCGCCCCCTTCCCCGAATGCACCACCGACTTTCCGGATAAGGTCTACCTGCCGGGTTATACCTGGCAGTCCAAACCCGCGCCCGAACTACTACAAGAAGCCGCTGAGTTATTGAAAAAAAGCAAACGCCCACTGCTCTATCTGGGGGGCGGCTGTATCGCTTCGGGCGCGCACGAGGCGGCCAAGGCCTTCGCCGAAAAGACCCGGATGGCCGTGACCAACACCCTGCTCGGCAAGGGCGCCTTCCCCGAACAGCACGAGCTGTCGGTGGGCATGCTCGGCATGCACGGCACCGCCTATGCCAACAAGGCCGTCGTCGACTGCGACCTGATCATGTCGGTCGGCGGGCGTTGGGACGACCGCATCACCGGTAAGCTCGACGAATTCTGCCTCGACGCCAAAAAAATTCACGTCGACATCGACCCGGCCGAACACGGCAAGGTCATCATGCCCGATGTCTTTATCGAAGGCGATGCGCGCCAGGTTCTCGAAGAGTTGATCAACCTCGTCGAACCCATCGATACCACCGCATGGATCGCTCAGATCGACGAGTGGAAGGAGAAGTTCCCGCTCAAATACGGCAAGCGCGGCGGCCTCAAGATGCAGGCGGTGCTCGACCGGATGTACGAGCTTACTGCCGGCCGTGCCGTGGTCACCACCGACGTCGGCCAGCACCAGATGTGGGCAGCGCAATTCTACAAGACGGCGCACCACCGACAGTGGATCTCCTCCGGCGGCGCCGGCACCATGGGTTTTGGTTTCCCCGCCGCGATCGGCGCGCAATTCGGCCGTCCCGAAGAAACGGTCGTCGCCGTCTGCGGCGACGGCGGCTTCCAGATGACGCTCTGCGAGTTGGCCACCGCCACCATCCACAAGCTGCCGATCAAGATCCTGGTGCTCGACAACAAGTACTTGGGCATGGTCCGCCAGTGGCAGAATTTGTTCTTCGACAACCGCTATTCGGGCGTTGACCTGTTGGGCAACCCCGATTTCGTCAAACTTGCCGAGGCCTATGGTGCTAAAGGTTTCCGCCTCAAGCGCACCGCCGACATCGACAAGATCCTCAAGCAGGCGCTCGACTACAACGAAGGCCCCTGTATCATCCACGCCGAGTGCGAAAAGGAAGACAATGTCTTTCCGATGATCCCCGCCGGCGCGCCCATCTCTGAGATGTTAATTGAGGCGCCGAAAGAGAAACTAGCCCAACCCAAAGGAAGCACCTAAAATGCCTACGACTGCGATAAACTTCGCCGAAGAAGAACTAAACGCGCGCCAGGTCGCCGTCGACGCGCCGCAACTCAAAGCCGCGACCCAGGAGCAGAAGGCAACGATCGGCCTGCTGGTCAACGACCGCCCCGGCGTCTTGGTGCGCATCGCCCAGTGCTTTGCCCGTCGCGGCTTCAATATCGAAAATCTGGTCGTCTCGCCAGCGCATATCCCGCAGTGCTCGCGCATGACCATCACCAGCCTCGGCCCAGGCGATGAGCTGCTGCAGATTATTTTGCAGCTCAATAAGCTGGTCGACGTCATCCATGCCAAGGACCACTCCGCCACCGACGCCATCACCCGCGAATTGGCCCTGTTCAAAGTCGGCTGCTCGGTCGTCGAACGCAGCGAGATCTTACAGATCACCGAGGTCTTCCGCGGCAAGACGGTCGACATTTCCGAGGACACGATCACCATTGAAGCGACCGGCACCTCCGACAAGATGAACGCGCTCGAGTCGCTACTGGGTAAATTCGACTTAAAGGAGATGATCCGCACCGGCAAGGTCGTGATGGCCCGCGGCGACGAACAGACCTAAAACACGGTTCCAGGTGTTGAACCCCGATCCCTGCGCCCTTAGCCCGGCGCAGGAAGAACAGTAAAATCGAGAGGGTTTCCCCACGGGCCTGCGCATCTTCAAGCGACGCGCAGGCCCGTGATCATATCGGCCTTTTGCACGCTTCAGAAAAAACCCAGGCTACCAGGACCACCAGATCACACTTCGTCTGGGTGCACAAAACTGAAATATTCGCTATCGCCACCCATCGGCTGATGCCTAAATTGCGTCGAAGCCCTGCTCGGTCCAGACGTTGGCCTGTGGGTCGTGCGCGTCCTCTCCACTGAACCCACAACATCCCAAGACCCACCCGCTGGCATCGAGACGCGCCCTACACCACCCCGTGACACAGCACAAAAGCCTACGGTCTGGCGAATCCATATCATGAAGAAGTAACCTGCAGCATAGACTTTATCGTAGACTTTTTGCCTACGCTCTACATTATTCCTCCTACACACGGCCACCACCAAAGATCTCAGGCACCCATATTGAGCGCAACTCCGATAAAGAGCCCAAGCTCTTTCTGAGCTGGCGGTATTTTGCTGGGCCGAACCCGCATTCGGCCTAGTCAACATCGCAATATCTCACACTTTTTCGAATTAGCAGATGCGTTCGCTACGAATACTTCATCACAGTAAGCCTCCTAAATCCACGGGCTATTGTGTGAACCTTGTCAACAATCGATATCCCATCTACCCAAGGTTTAAAATCAATGTCCTCAGGTGGATCTATTTCCACCACCAGCACACCGCCAACAAGCCCTCCATAGACAAGTAATAAATAGCATTTCTGCACTCTATCTTTGGCAGGGTATAGGAATTGCTTTAATTTCTATGAAGGCATCGTGAATCTCAATACCCGCCCCAATTCGGTGTTTTTTTGCTACTCTTTGCACTGATCAGCTTGCTATTACTGCCACTGTCGAATGAGATCGGCGATTGGTATATAGCCTCTCTATCCAGCATAGTCAATAATACCAACTTATGGATGGGTTACCTTCAGAGTTCGAGATTCGAACCCAGCCCCGAGAACACACCATCACGCCGGGTATTGTCGCCGGCATCGCATTGTTTATTGCGACCCCAAACCGAAGTGCGCGCTGGAAGATAGCCTGGATCGCTGTTGTGCTGCTGATATTTGGCGCTCTGCAATCGTTGTTTATGATCCTACAAGTCCAAACCGCCTATGCGGAGTTTTTCGCGCAATTGTCTTTTCCCCAACGGTGCACTACAATCCACCAGCCATGCTATCCCTGCGGCTGGATTCGGCCTTCGCGCACATCATCAATTTGGGAAACTACTGGACTAACTCGTTGCTGTATCTCATACTCTGGATCATCGCAATAAGGAATTAGCAAGCCGACAATTCGTAGTTGCACCTCACGTTAAAGCAGGCTATTAAAAAATAGGTGCCATGTGAACGCGTCATCATCAGAGGCCTCTCCGAGGCTAAGCACCCGAGAAAGATAACAGGCACACGCCTCCGGAAACGAATCCATATTATGACTCAAAAACCGACCTGGACCATCCTGCTCATCGACCCACAACCCATGTCGCGCAACACCCTCAAAAGCCAGCTCGAATACTACCAGTATATCGTACTGCCCACCGTCGACGCCCGCAGCGGATTACAAACCTTCCAGCAAAACCAACGGACCGTCGACCTGGTCATACTCGATCTCAAACTCAAAGACGAGCCCGCTACCAAGGTCCTCGAAATCCTGCGCAAGCTCTCCCCCGAGCTCAAAATAATCGCCATCACCGACCAGAGCGTAACCGAGAACCAGCCAGCATTCGCGGGGCTCGCCGGCCTGCTGCGCAAACCCATCCGCACCGACAGACTATTGGCATTGGTGAGCAAGGCTTTAGGCCGTATATAAAAAAGGGGACGAGCCGTAGCTCGTCCCCCACTGATTAAAACTCTTAGCCCCGTTTAAAACGAAGTCGCCAATTGCGCAAAGAGTAAACGACCGATCTGCGGCGCCCCAACGAACGTGCGGTATTTATTGTCGAGCACGTTGGAGACCTTCATGCCCAAGCGCAAATCGTGCTCAAGCGGCAATTGGTAGCCCAGATTTAAATCGAGCGCGGCATAGGAATCCACCTCGCCCGCATACACACCTGAATTCTGGCGAAACGATCCCACGTAGCGAAACTGCGCGCCCAAGGCCAACGGCAAATCACGGAAGGCATAGGAGCCGCCGAGCTTAGCTTTATTACCCGGTGCGTTGAGCGCAACATCGGCGATCCCGTCAACATTCTTGAACAATGTATTGTCGACATAGGAATAGTTACCATTCAACGACAATTGCTCGTTCGGGAAATACGCCAGACTCAAATCGATACCGTTGATGGTGACTTCGCCGAAATTGCGATAGGTCAGGCTTACCGCCGTCGGATCATAGGCCTGCTCGGGGGTTACGGTACCAAAGGGAATCGACGCCGCCCCAGCGGCGAAGAGCATCGTCAACTCGTCGACCGCGCTGCCATTGCCATTGCCAACGACGGCGCCGGGCAGATTCATACCGTCCAGCACCGCTACCGTCGCAGCGATATCGGCGTTGTCCGGATCGGCGAATCGCGCCCCTATCTCTGGCCCTAATGCTGCAGCCAACGCCTGCGGATCGAGAAAAACATTAGGGGTCTGCACCTGTAGTGGCCCGACAAAATCCTCGGTCTTGGTGCGATAGAAATCGGCGGCAACCACCAGCTTCTTGCCGATCACCCCCTTATAGCCGAATTCGTAGGTCGAAGTAATCGTCGGCCGGGTCAACGGCACATCAAAGACGTCGGTCGCCGCGTCAAAAGGCGCAGGATCGCCGGCGGCGACCTTCGCGGTATTGAGCGTCATCAGCGCGTTGCGCAAACCCGCCAATTGTTCGGGCACCAGATTAGGAAACTGCGCCGTCAGCGCCGCTGCTGTCGCTTCCGCCGTAGCCTGGTCGAGGCCCTGGGCTTGCAGTTGCACTGCTACCAACGGCTCGAAAATTCCCGTCAACTGATTGATCACCCCGCCACGGGCTAAGCCCCACATCACATTGGTGAAAAGCGGATCGTCGAGATCGATATAATCCGCCGTGCCCAAGCCGGCCACAGGAGCAAAAGGCGAGCGGAATTGCGGTCGGCCATTCGCCGAACGCGCAAAGGTCCAACCCTGGTCAAAGCCCTTGCGATAAGTGCCTTGCGCACGCACGTCGATAGACGGCGAAAATCCCAACGACGGCGCAAAAATCGCGCCCGTGCCAAAAGCGTCTGGCGTCGAACGCAGGTCCAGATATAGATTGAGGCTCGACGGCGTCGAAAAGGCACGGTTAAACGTCAACCGCAGCGTTTGCGTCTCCTTGGGTTTGAAGACCAGGGCGGCACGCGGAGAGATTTCGGCGTCGACAGTGCGATTGTGCTCGTCGTAGCGCAGCGCCACCACCAAGTCGAGCATATCCGTCAGCGCCGTCTCACTCTGCAAATAGGCGCCGAACTCGTTGATCTCGTCGTCGTCCTCGTTGCCACCATTGACCGAGCCTTCGGTATCGGGCCGGGTAAACAACACATCGGCTCCGTAGGTAAAGTGCTGCCGCACACCCAACGAAACCGCGTGCTGGATCTGAAAAGCCGTCAACTTGGAGTTGTCGATAATCGGATTGCCGTCGCGCAACAGAAAGGTGTCGCCGGCATCGCTCCAATTTTGGTAGACCTGAGCAAACCAGTCCTTCCACAATAAGCGGGCCTGGTAATAGCCACTGAGCCAACCGCGGGCCATACCCGCGCCGAGACCCGTCAATTCGATATTGTCGGCATCGTTGTAACCGGCGGCAAAAACCGCGGTCAGATCTTCTGTAGCTTTATAATCCAACCTCAACTCGGCCGATTTGCGCTCCAGGTCGAAGTCGCGCGCCTTGAGCGCCGGATTCGCCGCCCTAGCCGTCTGCTCGACCGGATCGATATATTCCCAGTCGTTGCCCGCATAATACTGGGCCGAAATTTTATAGCCCAGCTTCGCACCGGCTTGCCCAGCATGGCGCACACCGACCTTGCGCACACTGCGTTCGCCGACACCAAAGTTGACCTTGGTCCCCGCCGAATTAAATGGCGATTGCGTAATGATATGCATTACACCGCTCGAACTATTGGGGCCGTAGAGCGCCGATCCAGGACCGAGCACTACCTCGATACGTTCGATATCGTCGTTGGTCACCGGGATGAAATTATAGGAATTGAGCCGCAACGAAGGCACCCGCGCAATGCGATTGTCGGTCAGCGTCAATAGCGCACCTGAGAAAATATTATTGAAGCCACGCACTACCACATTCGCCTGGGCCAAACCCGTCTGCGAAAAATCCAC
The DNA here is from genome assembly GCA_015660315.1 of Candidatus Latescibacterota bacterium. Lineage (GTDB taxonomy): Bacteria > Latescibacterota > UBA2968 > UBA8231 > UBA8231. Next base: position 2,968 of record DQLG01000630.1, on the reverse strand, counting down.
CGCCGGCAGATCGCGAATATGCTCGGCGATACTCAACGCCGGCCGATCCCGGATATCCTTCGCTTCGACGACAGACACTGAAGCCGGTGCATCAAGTATTTTTTCTTGACGCTTAGAAGCCGAAACGACGTTCTGGTCGAGAAAGATGACTTCGGCTTCCAGAGCCAACGCCAATTCCAATTCACCGCCGGCGACAATGCCGAGCCCATCGAGAACAAGTGGCCGAAAGCCAATATGCGTGATCCGCAACTGATAGATGCCAGCGGGCAGGCCTTCCAAACGGAAAGCGCCCTCGTCATCACTTATCGTGCCGGTGTTGCCGCCGACTATCGCATCGCCTGCAAGCACGACATTGGCGCCGGACACGACCTCACCGTCAGGGCCCATCACCTTCCCGGACAAGATCCCGTCCTGGGCAAAGGCCATGCTCGCGCAAAACACTAGCACACTTAGCATTAACTTATATCGCATAAGTATTTTCTCCCTTTTGCACTTAATTTACGTAATAATTGCAGATATCCACCAGAGTAAAAATTCGCCATTGATTGACTACCACCTCATTGCCTATTTTCTTGCTCATCAATCACTCGCCCTACCGGAGACATTATCTCATGTCCGACAAAGTCAAACTCGCCTTTGTAGGCTGCGGCGCCATCGCCCGTTTCCACCTCGACGGTATAAAGAGCCACGCCCCCAATATAGAGGTCACCACGCTCGTCGATTTAGATCTGGCCAAGGCGCAAGCCTACGCTGATGAAACCGGCGGCCAGGCCTTCACCGCACTCGATGAGGCCCTTGAAAAAGGCGACTTCGACGCCGTCGACATCATGCTGCCGCACGATTTGCACGAAAAAATCGCCCTGCAATGCTTCGCAGCCGGCAAACACGTGCTCTTAGAAAAACCCATCGCCCCAGCCCTCGACGCCTGCGATCGCATTCTATCCGCCGCCAAAGAAGCCCCCGGTGTCTTTATGGTCGCCGAAAACAGCCAATACTGGCCCGAAATCGTCGAAGCCAAACAACAGATCGAAGCCGGAGCCATCGGCGAGATTATCACCGCCCGCGCCGCCTTCGTCTACGCCTTTGACGAATATTGGTTCAAAGAAGAAAAACCCTGGCGCTACGAAAAGGGCCGTACTGGCGGCGGCATCACTATCGACGGCGGATCGCATTGGATTCGGCCCATGCGCATGTGGATGGATGAATTGCAAGAGGTCGTCGGCGTGGTCGGCCACCCGCTCGCACAGATGGAGGGTGAATCATTAACCCGCGCCCTTTTCCGCTTTGAGTCGGGTAAAATCGCCGTTTTCGACGCAATGATGAGTGACACCGTCTTCGCGCCCGAACCCTGGTGGCGCATCACCGGCAGCAAGGGCGAATTGACGATCAACGCCGGGCTCGACGGCGCTGAACTCTGGCTCTGGGACCCGGACAACCCGCAAGGTAAAATGCTCTTTTCCAGCCCGGGTTATACCGAGTCATTCGGACCTGAATTAGCAGATTTCGCCGCTGCCGTGCTCGATGGCAAAACACTTGCCGCCGGCCCAGAACAAGCCCTGGGAGAGCTGCGCGCGGCCCTGGCGATCTACCGCTCCGCCGAGACTGGCCAATGGGAACCCGTCTGGGCCTAAGCTCTTGCACGGGCCTAGTATTTGCTATATATTACCTCGCCTTATGAGGCTGAGTTTTCGCTAGCCCCTCTATGGGCCTATTTACTTGTCTACCAGACCTTTCCGACCATCACAACCACCTAAGCGAAAGTATATTAAGGACCATGGCCAACAAATACGTATACCTATTTGGTACCCGGAAATCCGAAGGCGACAAAGAGATGCGCAACCTGCTCGGCGGCAAGGGCGCCAATCTCGCCGAAATGGCCCGACTCGGCCTGCCGGTCCCCGCGGGCTTTACCCTCACTACCGAAGTCTGCACCCACTATTACGATAACAAAAAAACCTACCCCCGCGAACTAAGCGCCCAGGTAGACAAGGCCATCGGCGAGGTCGAAAAGAAGATGGGCGCCAAATTCGGCGACCCGAAAAACCCGCTGCTGCTCTCTGTGCGCTCCGGCGCCCGGGTCTCGATGCCCGGCATGATGGAAACCGTGCTCAACCTCGGCCTCAACGACGAGATCGTCGCCGGCCTGATCAAAAAATCCGGTGACGAACGCTTTTGTTACGACGTCTACCGCCGCTTCGTCCAGATGTATGGCGATGTAGTCATGGGCCTGCGCCCCAAAGACAAGGAAATCGACCCCTTCGAACATCTGCTAGAAAAGAAGAAGGAAAAACACGGCGTCGAAATCGACAGCGATCTACCGGCCACAGCGCTAAAAGAGCTGGTCGCCGAGTTTAAGACCGTGATCAAAAAGCGCCTCAAGCGCAGTTTCCCCGAAGACCCGAAAGAACAGCTCTACGGCTCCATCGGCGCCGTGTTCTCGTCGTGGCAAGGCGACCGCGCGATCCGCTACCGCGAAATCGAGAGCATCCCCCACAACTGGGGCACCGCTGTCAACGTGCAGTCGATGGTCTACGGCAATATGGGCGAAAACTGCGCCACCGGCGTAGCATTCACCCGCGATCCCTCCACTGGCCAAAACAAGCTCTACGGCGAGTTTCTGGTCAACGCACAAGGTGAGGACGTGGTCGCCGGTATCCGCACTCCGGAGCCGATCATCAAGATGAAGCGCATCCTGCCCAAGGCCTACGCCGATTTCGTCAAGGTCTGCGGACAGCTCGAAAAGCACTACAAAGACATGCAGGATATGGAATTCACCATCCAGCAGTCTCGCCTGTGGATGTTGCAGACCCGTTCGGGCAAGCGCACCGCCGCCGCCGCCGTCAAAATCGCCGTCGATATGGCCTCCGAACGTTTGATTACCCGCAAAGAAGCAATCCAACGCGTCAATCCGTCCGATCTCGACCAACTACTGCATCCGACCTTCGACGCGTCGCAAAAAACCGCCCCC
>DQLG01000192.1 GCA_015660315.1 Candidatus Latescibacterota bacterium | reverse complement strand
GGCCAGCGCTTGTACCAATTGCTCGATCGCCAGCGGGTTACCGGAGCGTCCAAAGGCCTCCGCCGCGCGTGCACGTGTGGATTCGGTGGTAGCAAGGCTGTAGATCGTGGCGTTGTAGGCATAGCTGAGTACATTGCCGCGCAGCATCCTGGATAATAGGCTGCGGGAGGTATTGCCCTTGGCATCGTTGATCTTTCTCAGAATAAGCAAGGGACTAGGCGGGTTAAAGCGCTCAAGGCGAAGACGACCTGTAGGTTGCCCATGGGGATACCCAGCAAACTAAAGCGCAGGTCTTGCAATTGGAATACCAATATGCTGCCGAGCAGTGGGCCGAGAGCGCCCATCAAGTTGACTGAAACCGACCACGTGGCCAGATAGATCGTGCGCTTTTCACCTGTGGGCAATAGCGCGAAGAGCAGGGGGTTGATGCTGACCCCGATACCCGAAAAAAGAATGCCGCTGAGCACGAGGGCGACGGGCACCAGATAATAGGATTCCGGTTCGTTGAAAGCCCAGACGAAGGGTAGGAAACTCGCGGGGACCATCAAGATCTGTAGCACCGGTTTGGAACCGAAGCGGTCTATTAATCCGGCCCAGATGCGATAGCCGGCGATACTGGTCAGCATAAAGAGGGCGTTGAAGATCGAGATTTCGGTATAGGAGATCGACAGGCGATCGAGCATGAAAACGCTATAAAGCGGTCCGGCGAGGCCGAGGCTGAAGGTCCAGCACCCGTAAAAGAGGGCCGCGCGACGGAAATGCGGGTCGTGTAAGGGCTGCAGTAGATCGCGCAGTCCCGGAGCTTGGCTGTCAGCGGAGGTTTCTTGTTTAGGGAACGGGGCGCGGAAGAGGTTGATATAGCCGAGTAGGCCAAAGAAGGAGCCGACGGCAAAAACCCAGACGAAGCCCTCTTCTTTGCTGTCTTGGGGGAACAAATCGAGGAATTGGCCGATGGCGAAACCGGCGACCATGGCCACTATGGTGCTGACGATGGTCTGGCGACTGGCAAAGCGGGCACGGGTGTTTTCCGGCACCGCGTTGGCGATCCAGGTGCTGTAGAATGGCGAGATGGAGTAGCCGCTGAATAAACTTAGGCAGACCATCGCGACCAGGCTTATCAAGCGATATTGCTCGGGCACTAAAAAGGGAATGGTCAGCGGTAAACCGCGAAAGATGATTTCGACGCAACCAGCGCCGATAACGAAGCGTTTCTTGTCGCGGATTCGCGCACTCAACAATGGTGCTAAGAGCTGGGTCAGCGCCAGGAAATACGCGGCCGAGATGAAAAGGGCGATAAAGGAGTCGTCGGCGCCGAGGTGCAATGCGAAGCCGGTAAAGGCCGCTGTGCCCAATCCACAGGCCTGTCCCCATGCACCCCAGAGGCCGCTGGCAGCGACAAAGGAGTTGAGGGCCCGGTGGACTTGCCCGCGCGAGAGACTGGGTTTGTTTTCCGTAGTAGATGACATAAGCCAACTACAAAGTATCGCGGCAGTATAGAGATCGGTCAACGAAACTTGCCCGCGATATCGGCTTTTGCGTTAGTTTAGGCCACAAAGAGGAGGTAGACTATGGTACTCAAAATGGGATATGCGACACTGCGCTGGCGGCAACCGGATCTGGCCAGGGCCTTACCGGCGTTAAAAAAGGCCGGTTGGGATGGCTGGGAGGGGCGTCTGCCGCTGGATTGGCTCGGGCCGCCAAAGCGGCTAAAGCAGGTGTGCGAGGACGCGGATATGCCGCTGTGTGTCTTTACCGCCAGCGGTTCGCCGGAAGACCGAGACTGGGAACATGTCGAACGCAATAAAAGACGCATGGACTATGCCGCCGAGATGGGAGTCGACTGCTTTATGTTTATGAGTGGGCGCAAACCCGAGGGGCGGGCAGTGGAACGGGCTGATATCGAACGGGCGGCCGAAGGCGCGGAGCAGTGGGCCGAATACGCGGCCCAATACGGGTTGGAGCTCAGCTATCATATCCACACCAATCAATTGGTCGACTCGGCGGCAGATTGGACGCTCTATATGAGTTTGCTGGACAAGGCCAAGCTCTGCATTGATGTATCGCATGCCGAACTGTGGGACTACGATCCGGTGCAGTCGCTGGTCGATTTCTGGGACCAACTCAATTATGTGCATCTGCAGGATTACGCCTCTTGTACGGTGCGCGACCCGGGCCAATACAACCCGCAGTGGGTTTCGGTCGGTGAGGCCGAATGTCTCGATTTTACCGCTGTGCTCAAAACGCTTGAAGACCGCAATTTTACCCGTTGGGTGACAGCGTGTCCGGGGGAACCCGCATACGAAGGGGAAGACGCGGTAAACGAGGCCGAGCGCAGCGCAGGCATGCGCGACTATTTGCGTCGATTGGGTTATTAAGGGCGGGTTGACAAAGTGGTGCCTGGTGAAGAAATGAGTCGATGCGGGCGTTGGGTAAGGATTGCGGCGGGGCGCGGATCTACAGAATAGTGGTACTTTAGCTATTGCACTTCGATTTGCTCATAGCCCTTGTACAAAAAACGCGCCGACTGTCGTAAAATAGTCGTCGCGTTTTTTGTACAAGGGTATTTGTAATGCGTAAAAAGAACGGCTAATAACCTTTTCTTTTATTGACGATATTCAGTACGGCTTCGCCCTTGAGGTAGCGCTCCAACTGGGCGAGGAAAAATTCGAACACTTTACGTGGCCGATGTTGAGATGCCCCGGCCCTGTGCGGGGTGAGAATGATATTGCGCGCATCCCACAGCGGGGAATCGGCCGGTAAAGGTTCTGTTTCAGTGACATCGATACCAGCTCCGGCGATTTGTCCTTCGCTTAGTGCTTGGCACAGGGCTTCTTCGTCGATGATGCCTCCCCGGGTCACATTGATCAGGTAGGCGTTTTTCCGCATCAATGCCAACTCTTCGCTGCCGATCAAGTGATAAGTCTCCTTTGTTTTCGGGCAAGCGATCATCACCACATCAGACCGGCGCAATAAGCTGTGCAGATTCTCCTGACTATTGTCCACCAGTTCGGATACGCCAGGGGGTGGATCCCGGCGCACGGGGTCTACGGCGATGATCTGCATATCGTAGCCGGCCGCCCGCTTGACCATTTCTAGGCCAAACCCTCCCATGCCGACGACGCCAAGGGTCAACCCCGTTAGCTCGACCGTGGAGCCGGCCGCCCATTTGCGTTGGTCGTTTTGGCGAATCGCTTGGTCGATGCCGCGCGCCAGGGCCAACAGCAGCGCCCAAGCGTGCTCCCCGCCTTGTGGGGCGTAGAGTCCGGCGACATTGGATACGGCGACCTCATCGCGCTCAATAATCTCGGGGAAGAGAAATTTGTCCATACCGGCGCTAAACGACTGAATCCAACGCAAGTCGGCGGCGGCGGCGCAGACGGCGGGAGGGAAGTGCCCCATAATGACTTCAACCCCGTCGGCCAGGGTTATCGCTACGGCTTCGTCGGCGGCGATAAGGACTTGGTGATCGCCGTTTTCGCGCGCTAACTGGCAAAATTGCTCGTGCTGCTCGTCGCTGAATGGATACTGAATCAAGATTTTCACATCAACCTCCGTGCTAAGCAGAGAAGTGGGCTAAAATCTGGTCGACCTGGTCGGCGAGAGATTCTTCAAGGCGAGGGCCGAAGCGGGCGACAACCTGCGCTGCGGCGTAGGAGCCGAGGCGAGCCGCGTCGACGGGAGCATAGCCGTGGGTCAGCCCGAAGAGCGCGCCACCTGCGAAGAGATCGCCGGCTCCGGTAGTATCCACGGCATCTACTTGTACGCCGGGGACCATATGGCGCTGGCCGTTGGCATATACTAACGCCCCGTCGGGACCGCAGGTTATATAGGCCATATTGACCTGTGAACCCAATGTCTTGGCAGCGGCCTCCCGATCGGCTGCTCCGGTGCAGGCGATCGCTTCTTCCTCGTTGCAGAAAAGCAGGTCCACGCCATTGTGCATCAAGGAATCGAAGCGCTCCTTAAAGGTGCTGACCATAAAGGGGTCGCTCAGCGTTAGCGAGACTTTTGTATCGTTTCGCTGAGCCATTTCCTGCGCTTGCATAGCGGCGGCGAAACCACCGTCCGAACTGAACAGATACCCTTCGAGATAAACATAGTGGGCATCGGCAATGATATCTTCTTGCAGTTGCGCCGGGCCGATGGCGCTGCTGATGCCGAGAAAGGTATTGAGTGTGCGATCGGCGTCTGGAGTGATAAATACCAGACATTGGCCGGTCGTGCCCTCGCTGCGGTTGGCCGGGTTCGCAACGACGCCGGCGGCTTCGAGGTCGCGTTGGTAAAAGTCGCCCCAGGTATCGCGGCCGATCAGACAGGCGTAATAGGCCTGCCCGCCGAAACGGGCGACGCCGATCATGGTATTGGCGGCGGAACCGCCGGAGGCCGAGGCGACCGGGGCGTCGGTAATGGCTTCGGCGAGGTGCGCCTGGCGATTTTCGTCGACGAGCGTCATTACGCCTTTTTCAACTTGGTTGGCAGCGAGGAAGTCGGGTTGCACCCGGTACTGGATATCAACGAGGGCGTGGCCGACCCCGTAAATGTCGTATGTGCGCGTCATTTTGCTCCTTTTGTGCAGAGTGGCGATGAAAATAATCAATAAGCCTATCGACGCCAAAGGGATGGCGGCAAATCAACCCTTGTCTTAATCCGGACTGGGGTTTAAGATTTAGTAAAGCGACCTTGTTTGCGGAATCGCGCTAAAGTGCATCCGAAATAGAGTCGATAGACGGAATGTAGTTGGATATTATACTAACTAAATAACCCGCGGGGGCTACCCCCGCATTTTTTACGCTCTACGGAGGTTAAAGCTATCGCAACAAAGAGAAAGAGTTCCACTAGGGTCAATGACGACATTCGCGTGCCCCAGGTGCGCCTAATTGGCCCCGACGGAGAACAAGTCGGTGTCGTCGAAACAGCACAGGCCTTGTCCATGGCGGAAGAAGCCGAACTCGACTTGGTTGAGGTCGCGGCCGAAGCGCGCCCCCCGGTTTGCCGTATTATCGATTACGGAAAATATCGTTACGACCAGGAAAAAAAGGCTAAGGAAGCGCGTAAGAAACAGCACAACGTGCAGATGAAGGGCATCCGCATCGCTGGGGCCAATATCTCTGAGCACGATCTCGAATACCGGATGGCCCATATACGCGAGTTTATCGAAAAGGGTAATCGCGTCAAAGTCAGCGTGCGTTTTCGCGGACGGCAGATGGCTTACCAAGAGCGAGGGCGCGAGCTTTTGCGCGGTTTAGCCGAGAAGCTCACAGATATCTCCGTCGTCGATCAAGAGCCGAAGATGGAGGGTCGTGAGATGTCGCTGATCCTCAGGCCAATCTAATTTTTTAGCGATCACTGAAAAGGCCGATTCCCGCATCGTGGGCGTCGGCCTGGTTTTTTCTGATACTGTAGGTGTCTTTGTTGCCGCCAAGGTCAATCAGCAAGCCCAGGTTCGGCGCGTTACGCCCGCCCCAATAGGTTGCCGAACTACCTTGACCTTGGCCGGTTTGCGTCTCGTAGCGGTCTCGGCCATTGCCATCGAAGAGCAAACCGAGGCCGTTCATCGCCGCTGCCCCTTGGCTCAAGTGCAAAGCCAGGTAGCGGTCGTCGCCTGACAGATCGGCCAGATAGCCAATAGCGGAATCCCAGCCAGCACCCTGGGATGCCGCTATTTTTGTTTCATAGTGATCGTTGCCCCCGGTTTCGATTAATGCACCGACGGCCTGGTGGGCCGCGGCCCCCTGTGCATAGCGACTGCCTCGATATTGGTCATCACCTCGTATGTCTGCCAGCACGCCCATGCCAAAAAAATAACCCACGCCCTGGGCAAAGTCTCCACCTTGGTAATGGTCGTCGCCATCGCCATCCAAGAGTAGGCCAATCCCTCCCGATCCGTATCCCCTAAAGCCGCAACCGATGCCCTGGGCCCAACCGGCATAGGTATTGGGAGTGCCGTAGGATGAGGGGATTGCGCGATCGACTAGATAGTGGTCGTCGCCGGCTAAGTCGTGCAGTAGGCCAAAGCCGCGCATGCCGCCAAAACCCTGGGCAAAAAGATCCGCTGAATAAAAGTCGTTGCCGCTCCTGTCGACCAGTAAGCCCGCGCCGAAGAAGGCCGCGCCCTGACCGACCTGGGCGTTTATGTAGTTGTCATCGCCTTCACTGTCCCATAACATGCCGATGCCGCAGAAAGCGGTGCCCAACGCCAAATCGCCGCCTTTATACAGATCATTGCCCTTCAGGTCGACCAGCATGCCGATGCCGCGGATGCCCGCGGCAATAGGCCCGCCGATATAGCGGTCGTCGCCCTCGTAGTCGATAATGATCGCGATATTGGCAGGTGCTGGCTCGCTATGAAAATATATGTCGTCGCCCCCGAGGTCGATTATCGCCGCGGTGTGGCCAGTGTATAAATTGGGCCCTCGATCGCCGACTAGTATCCAGCCTAATGGCGTGGGTTTGGCGTAGAGGAATTTACCCTGGGTACCGGGAGGTAGGCTATCGATTCGGGCGGGGTCGAGTTGTTGCGATTTCTTGCGGATGGTTTTGAGCGCGTCGCCGTCTGCGAGTTGAGCCAAGTGCAGGGCGCCTATAAACAGGGCGTTGAGATCTACTTTCTTTGCCAGACGCAGCGTGTTGATATGGCCGATGGTTTCAGTGCTATCGCCCGAGTCCAACAGGAAGGTTTCGCCGAAACGTTTGAGTAGCTCGGGTATGGCATTGGCCAACTCGGCGCGCTCGGTATCAGTGATCTTGGCAAAGGCACTATCGGTCATTTGCTCGGCTGCCAATAATGACGCGAGGATCAGGTGCGGTACTGAATTTTCTTGGTCATCCCATACCTGGAGTGGGTCTGCTATCGCGAGATCCAAATACTGTGCGGCGATATGCAGATGCCCGACTAACGACGCGTCAGCGCTCACCGATTTGCTCAGGGCACTGGCCGTGCGGCCGGCGGTTAGCGGGTCGTGCAGGACCATATTGACGGTCTGAAGTCGGGTGTCGCTGCCGTAGCGTCCCGCATCAAATGCCCATGCTTTTCGCAATGCTGAAAATCCTGCGCTGGCATCTTGTTGGCGGATAAGATCGCGGGCGGCTTGCTCGTGGTGTGGCGCTTTGGTCCCGGCGATGTGCAAGGGAGCTGTTATGGGTTTTGCGGTTCCTTGTTCATTCATCAGGTAGTAGAGGTGCTTAACGTCAGATACGCTGCACGAAAGCTCCAGGGTTTGGCCGTCGCGATATAGCACCATTGAGAGGGTATCGCCGGGGGCATAGCTCTGGATGCAACGACTCAAGTCGTCGGAGTTGCGAATGCGATAGGGGGGAATGGCGATAATCCGATCGCCCTTTTGTATCCCCGCGCGGTGGGCCTCGCTGTAGAGCATGACGTGCTCGACAGCGAGGCTGTCGGGGCTGATGCTTGCTGGGCGCAACCCGAGGACGCCGTAATGGCTGGCAAGGTCGGTAGGTACATCCCGGTATTCCTGACTTCGCCCCGGAGTTGATAGCAGCAAGCTCGCGAGTAATAGAATCTTTTTCAAGAGGCGACCAAGGTGTGCTCTGTGGCATCATTTAAACCGGCGATTACCGGAAAGGATTTTTCACGGGGGGCACCCTCGCCGGGCACGTAGCGCACGTGGGGCGAGAAATAGGCGTAGAGGGCGGTATTGCGGGAGTGTTCGGTCTGATTCGGCCCTGATCCGTGCACCATCAGACTGTGGAAGAGCACAGCTGATCCGGCCTTGAGTTCCACGTCGATCTGGCCGGATAAGTCGAGGTCT
>DQLG01000773.1 GCA_015660315.1 Candidatus Latescibacterota bacterium | reverse complement strand
TGCCCTCTTCGAGATTGCTCTCGAGCATAAGTCCAACAATCGCTTCATCCCCAGCGATTTCTGGCCCCATTATCCGCCGTATCACCTGCTCCTGCCTCTTTGGGCTCTTGCCCGAATTATCGTGGCTGTAATCGACGAAAATAACGGGATCCAATCCTGCTTTCAGCAGTAAGCCAGCGGCCCCTTCAATGCTTTCGGGATAGTAATTCGGCCCCTTTTCGCCCCCGCGCAATACCAGATGTCCCCATTCATTACCTCGGGTGCGCGGCTCGCGTCGAGCGTCTCACAATCAAATCTCAGGCGGCCGGAATATAGGGGACACCCGCTGGTTTTTGTCAAATCGCACTTTGTAACTGCCGACGCTTTATCCCGCGCCGATGAAGCCCTATATTACCCGACTGATCCGACGTAGACCTTGCAGAAAGGAACGCAATGCACAACCCTATCAAAGACAAACTTGCCCAAGGCCAAGCATCCATCGGTTCCTGGCTCAATTTGGCCTCGCCGATGGCGGCCGAAGTTATGGCGGCAGCTGGTTTCGAATGGCTGGTCGTCGATGCCGAGCACGCGGCTTTTGACCTCGGGCATATCGCCCACACCTTCCGCGCGATAGAGGCCCGTGGCGCGATCCCGATGTGCAGGGCCTGGGACCACGATCCGGTCACCGCCGCCCGACTGCTCGATGCCGGAGCGTGGGGCTTGGTCTTTCCGCATGTCAGCACACCCGAGCAGGCCGAAAAAATTGCCAAAGCCATGCGATATCCACCTCGTGGCCTGCGTTCGGTGGGCACCGGACGCTGCGTAACCCTTGCCGACGATTATCGCCAAACCTTTGATGATACCGTACTCTGCATTCCCCAGATCGAGGATATGGAAGGCATAAACAACGCCGAAGCCATCGCCAGCGTCGAAGGAATCGATATTGGCTTCCTCGGCCCAGGCGACTTGGCGATGTCGATGGGCGTAGAAGCTGGTCATCCTGACCATGAAGCCGCATTGCAAACTTTTCGCGAAGGGTGCATAAAGGCAGGTAAACCCTCCGGCATCCCGGTCAAGGATAGCGCTTCAGCGAAAAAACGCATCGGCGAAGGTTTCCAGTTTATCGATGTAAATAACGATTTGCGCTTTTTAGAAGCAACGGCCAGGCAAGTGTATCAGGAAATAACAACATAGCCACAAAATACTACAGCAGAATTAGTTATATATCATACTGAATGAAAATACTCAACTTTGGCTCACTAAATATCGACCTAGTCTATCAGGTCGACCACATCGCTCGTCCCGGAGAAACGATTGCCAGTTCGGCGCATGAGGTCTTTGCCGGTGGCAAGGGGGCCAATCAATCGGCAGCGCTGGCTCTAGCCGGAGCCGAGGTCTTTCACGCAGGTCAAATTGGCCCGGAAGGCCAATGGCTTGTCGATAAATTGGCCGGCTTCGGGGTAAATATGATGTATACACTCACCGGCGAAACACCGACAGGCCACGCCATTATTCAAGTTGATAACCAGGGCCAGAATAGCATTGTCTTATTTCCCGGCGCCAACAAAAAAATCAGCCATTCGGCAATTGACTCGACACTGAGTCATTTTGCACAGGGTGACACTTTGCTTTTACAAAATGAGATAAACGGTATTGATTATCTCATAGCACAGGGCAAAGAACGCGGATTTAAAGTCTGTTTCAACCCTGCCCCCTATGGCCCAGAGGTCCTAGCATACCCCCTTCACTTCGTCGATCTGCTCATTGTTAACGAGACGGAGGCAAGGGGCTTGCTAGGCCCCGCTGTCCCCGATCAACTGATCGATCGTTTGGCGGCGGCCTGGCCACAGGCGCAAATAGTATTAACTCTCGGAGAACAAGGCGCACATTATAGCTCCGCCCAAGAGCGCTTTTATTTACCCGCGACCCCGATCGATGCCGTAGATACCACCGGGGCTGGAGATACTTTTATCGGTTATTTTCTCCAGGGGCTTATCGCCGATATGGCACCACAAGTCGCCATGCAACGCGCGATCACGGCCGCGGCCCTATGCGTCGCCAAACCGGGCGCAATGGATTCAATACCAACGACAACTGAACTTATCTAATTAATTGTAGCAGAAAGGATTAACCATGCCAAAGATTATGTTAACCGCAGCCTTTGCAAACCCCGAATTCGCCTCCAGCGACCGCGAAAAGGGCCTTGACCATCTCCGGTCCCTTGGAGAATTAGTCGACGAACCGGCCATTCTCACCCCAGAGCATGCACCTGATCTCATTGCCTCAATCGCCGCTTCTTCTGTATATACCGATGAATTTTACGAGGCGGCGAGCGATTTGCGCATTGTCGCTCGATGGGGGGTCGGCTTTGACAAGGTCAATGTCGAGGGCGCGACCCGCAACGGAGTGGTTATTACCATCACCCCGGTCCATATGGATGCCGTAGCCGAATATGCCGTAGCACAGTGGATGGCAACCCTCAAAAGGGTCTATACCCTCAACCGACTCTCGCATCAGGGTGACTTCTCGATTATACGCACCTATGAAGCCCAGCATACCACCCTGGGGCTCTACGGATTCGGTCGCATAGGACAAGAGGTCGCCAAACGCGTTGGGCCTCTCCAGGGCGATAAGGGGCGCTTACTGATCTACGATACGCGCCCAGATATCGCCGAACTCGCCGCGCAATACGGCGCCGAAGTCGCCGATTCACCCGCTGTGCTCTTTGCCGAGTCGGATACGGTATCACTGCATGTCTCCGGCGACGAGACCATCGTCGACTATGAGCTACTGAGCCAAATGCAGCCACACGCCTCGCTGATCAACCCCTCCCGTGGCAACCTAGTCAACGACGCCGACGTGCATCGAGCCATTGAAGAAGAAAAACTCTATTATTATGTGGTCGACGACCCGGTCAATGATACGCGCGCGATCCACAAAGATCATCCGCGCATTATCTGCACCAACCACAACGCCGGTATCACGGTCGAATCGACCATGCGCCTCGACGGCAAAGGCATCGAACAAGTCACTGCCGCGATTCAGGGCCGCAAACCCGAATTCATCCTCAACCCAGAAGTCTTAGACCATCCGAAGGTCAAGTCCTGGCTAACGGAATAAGCATATGAAAATAAGCCGCTTCGAAGTCACTCCGCTCACCAATCGCGGACTTTTACTGCAAGTCCACACCGACGAGGGGCTCATTGGGCTTGGCGCGCCAATGAACTACGAGCATGGTCGCACGGTAGAACGAGCAATCATGGATATGAGCGACTATCTTATCGGCCGCGATCCCCTGCAAATTGAGGACCATTGGCAGACCTTATTCCGCTCTAGCTATTCCAGGCAGATGCCTATTTTGTTGTCTGCCCTCAGCGGTATTGAAATGGCGTGCTTGGATATATTGGGCAAAACCGTTGGCCTGCCGGTGTGGAAACTCTTGGGGGGATCGGTCCGGGATCGAGTGCGGGTTTATGGCGGTGCTAGCAGTGCCACGCCCGAATTGGCAGCCGACAATGCTCGGCAAAAGGTTGCCGAAGGTTTTACCGCCATCAAGACCACCCCCTTTCCGGACCCCGTGCGGGCCATCGAAACACCCGCCGGCATTGACAAGGTGATTTCCATCATAGCATCGATGCGGGAAGCTGTTGGGCCACAGATAGATATCGCCATTGATTTCCATCGGGCTACTAGCCCGGCTTTTGCGAAATTACTGTTGCGGGAACTCGAACCGCTAAGGCCGTTTTTTGTCGAAGAACCGACCCGTGCCATGCCCGACAATGTAGGCCCCTTACTCGAATTGGCCCGGTCGACCACAATACCCATTGCCACTGGCGAACGCTGTGCCACTCGATGGGGTTTCCGCGAGTTGTGTGAGCAAAAAGCAGCGGCCATTATTCAGCCGGATATCCGCCATTGTGGTGGGGTGTTAGAGATGAAGAAAATCGCCGCCCTCGCCGAAATCCACGAAATCACCATCGCCCCCCATAGCGCCGCCGATCCTTTGGGCGTAGTCGCTTCGGTCCACGCGATGGCCGGCACACCTAACTTCCTCATTATGGAATACGGCGGTGGCGGTGGCGAGGGTTTCTTCACCGAAGCTCTGCAGATGAAAGATGGATTTGTGGAATTGCCGCAAGGACCAGGTTGGGGCGTCGAAATCGACCCCGAAGGCCTAAAGGCGTTCACTCACCAGGGCCCATGGCGGATGCGCACCATGCGACGCCACCCCGAGGATGGATCGTATTCGGATTTTTGAGCCGTTTTTTATAGCGATCGTCTAATCAGCGGCAGCATGAAAAAAGGGTAAAATCGTGCCTTGCCTTGAGCATCCACACTGACGATAGTGCCCCTGTTTAGAGCCGACCACGCGCATTTCTCGGCATTGGCAAGCGGCTCACGGCGCACATCTGGCGCGAGCAAGACACCGAATACCGCTTCAACACCGAGATCCTCTCCGTAGAGGCCAAATCCTTGGTGGGCCAACTGCGCCACGCCGAGACGATTGAGCGCCTGCAACAGAGGGATTTCTACCGCCTCAACGTACAATTTGACATAGCCTTCATACTCGAGGGCAGCATCTCAGAAGAAGGTGAAGATGCGGAAGAAAACCAAGATGACCTCGCCGGTCAATACATTACTGGCCGCGTCCTAAATTTGAGCGCCGGTGGCCGCGCCCTTACCGAGCAACCCGTACCATCTACCCATAAACTGCATATAGACTCGACCTGCACGCAGCCCTTTCCCCTCGGCGGCATACAATGCGAAGTAATGCAAGGATCAGATACAAGCGGCTCGGCGCCGTTGCAACTGCGTTTCGAGGCTCTATCCCCTGAACGCGAGCGCTCACTCGTGCAGCTT
>DQLG01000440.1 GCA_015660315.1 Candidatus Latescibacterota bacterium | reverse complement strand
GGGGTGAATTATCATAAAGCCCTTTATTCAAATATATAGCGAGCCGAGATCGTTGACAATGGCACCGACCATTGCAAAGCCGCAGAAAAACCGGGCCATCTTTTAAATACCTGGGGTTTCTGCCCACTCATATAAACTTCAGTGGTGCGACACGATTTTATCGTGGTGTTTCTTTAATTGCACTTCGACCTTGGCCTCGGCATCGGCAAGCGCTTTGTAGAGGTTGTCCGCCGACGCCGACGCGGTAAAGGTGTGTTGCGGTACTTTAACGATGATCTCGACTTTGTCACCGTGTTTTTCCTTGTCGAGAACGACCTCGCAGGCTAGGATACCGTCGAAATAGTGTTCGAGTTTGCGACAGGATTGCGCGATATGTTCTTTCGTGCCTTCAGTAATCTTGCCGTGGCGCGCGCTGATTCTGGGCTGCATCGCCTGCTCCTTTCACATCGAGAGAATCTTCGATTCGCTAAGTGTGATCTCCTACTCTTAAAACAATACTAGGGCAATGCTAAGGTCAACTGAGGCGAATCCGCCCCCTCCTTGACACGGTAGAGTCTTTGCTCTTTTCTCAACACGGATCTACCGCGAATCCAATGCGAAACCGGAGGCTAATACCAGACACCAGCGAGCGCCAAAGCGACCGTTTCATCACCAAACGAGCCGAGCGCATCCTGCTGCTGCGCTGTAGGATGCAGGGCAACTCCGCGACCCCGGCCACCGTCGTCGTCAAAAGATCAGCTATGACAATCCTTCCCCTTACTACCCGGATAGCCCGACGCTCTCCGAGATCACCCACGGTTTTTTCGCCGACGGGGCAGCGTTAGAACTGTTCTCGCAGATTCCCCACGATCCGCCGATCCTCTCCGCCTTCTACGGCGGGGACTGCGAGGCCGAACTCATCGTCATAGAGGACCTCGGCGAGGACGACAACGACCTCGAGCAAATCCTCGCCGGCAACAAACCCCTAAAGGGCGGCCGAAGCCCTCGTCGCCTATATGCGCGCCCTGGGCCATTTTCACACCCTGAACACATCGGCTGGCAACCGAACCACCGGCGGTTGTTCGAACAACTCGGCCCACTGCCCGAACCGCATACACTCTACGACTACCCGTGGGAACCGGCCCGATTCTACCCTGCCCCCGACACCGAGATCGACGCGGCCATTGTCCGCTATCGCGCGCGTTTCGCACTAAGACTCCCCCACCCGCTAATTTGCCCCCAAGCTTTGCTATTCTTATAATTTGCCCCCAATCTTTGCTATTCTTATAATCTGCCCCAATCTTTGCTATTCATAAAACAGGTAAGGGGCTTCACCCGAGATTAGCCCTGTTTTTGTATCCTCTTAAAATAACGGCAACAAAATTAATGAATCGCAGGACCCTTTCTTATCTCATTGCCGTCATCGGCCTTTGCGCCGGCAGCATTATGCTGCGGGACGGTATACCCCTAGCCCCCCCGCCCATCGGGCATATCGCCTCTGTACTTCTCCTGGGAAGCAGCGCCATAGCGCTCATCGGGCTCTTCCGCCAAGATGCCCTCGCCCGTCACTTGCTGCAACGCAAATACGAGCTGCGCGAGGCTGAAAACACCGTCCGCCAACAGATCGTGCAAATGCGCAGTCCACAGGACCTCAACGACGTACTGCGAGAAATTCGCCGCGTATTGCAGCAACTCGGCATCGAGCACGACTCTGCCTCGATCCAAATCGTCAACGAGGCGGGCACCGATTTCGTATCCATCTATCCCCAACAACAGAATATCGCCTTTGAGCGCCTGATAGACCGCTCTTGGCCCCGGGATTCGAACAACGCGGTGGATTATCCCTGGGTCATCGAGACCTGGAAATCGGGGCAGGCCCTGTATCAACCCGACACCAAGTTGTCTCTCTTGCCCTACAATATCTCGCTGATCGACGTGCCCTTCGAAATCGGTACCCTGGCCATCAACAGCTCGACAATCAACGCCTTCAATAAAGAAGATATCGTCCCATTGCAGCGCATAGCCCACTTACTCAACGATGGCTGCCGCCGGCTGGTAGAAATAGCTTCGCATCAAACCCTGCAGTATCAATCCCAGAACATTTTCGACCAGACCCACTCCCTGGCCTGGGAGGCCTCTGTCTGGAAAATTGAAGAAGACAATTTCGATTGGCAGACCCGGATCTTAAACGAAGAAGCCGCCCAGCGCGTCCTGCCCCTTGACATCGCACGCGACCAGAGCTACGCCACAGCCTGGTTTCTCTCCAGACCAATTGAGGACCGCCTGCATGGCAACAACATCAGCCGCATCGCGCTAAATACTGGCAAGACGGGTTACAATATTCGCACCCGCAGCCTCGACCGCGACGGCAAGATACACTACCTGCTAGAGAACACGCATATCGAGCGTCTTGACGACACACACTGGAAAGTCTTCGGGGTCGCCAATGACATCACCGAAACTCAAGAAACCGAGCAGCGCTTCCAAGCCGCGGTACAGAACATGGTCGACGGCTTCGCCATCATCGACGAACACGGATTTTTCGAGCTCTTCAACCCCACCGCCGAGCATATCTTCGGCTACTCCACATCAGAAATAGTCGGCCAGAGCATCCGCTTGCTGATGACTGAGCCCCACCGCGACAAACCCGACGAGTACATCGCCAAGTTCCTCACCAGGGCGTTGCGACAGGGTCTCATCGGCCAGGGCACTATGGTCCAAGGTCAACGCAAAGACGGCACAACCTTTCCAATGGAACTGTCCGTCGGCGAGTTCACCGCCAACGGCCGCCGCCTCTATACCAGCGTCGTCCGCGACCTGTCGGACCGCATGCGCGACGAGCGCGAACAGGCCGTCCTGCACCGCATGCGCGAACAGATCTGGGCGATGGAGAACACAGGCGATATCGCGCAGGTCCTGCGCGCCCTGCGCGAAGGGCTGGTCGCCATCAATATCTCCTTCGACAATTGTGGTATCAATATCGTCGAGCCCACGAGTGATCCTCTGGTTTTCATGCCCTACGCCATCGACAGCTCGGGCCAGCAGTTCAAGCAGTTGAAAGGCGCCGAAACCATGGAGTCCGTCGAAGTCTTTGCAAAGGCCTGGCGCGAACGGCGCCCTTTTTACCGCCGCGACCTGGCGGTCGAAGACGGCGCCGATGAGCTGGCAAAGTTACATAAAACCTTCGGCGGAGCAATCCGTTCGGTCATCGACATGCCCTTCGCGCAGGGCACTTTCGCGATTAACAGCCACCTGCCCGACGCCTATTCTGAACGCGATATTGTATCGTTGCAGGAACTGGCCGCCGTGCTCGAAGAAGCTTTCAACCGCAACAGCGACATCACTACCCGCGAACAGCACTATCTCGAACTAGAACGCGAAATCAAGGTGCGCCGGCAGACCGAAGACGACCTCAAAGAGGCGTTGTCTGCCGCCGAGGGGGCCAACAACGCCAAAAGCCAGTTTTTGGCCAATATAAGCCACGAGATCCGCACCCCGATGAACGCGGTCATCGGCATGACCGAACTCACCCTCGAAACCACCCTCGACGACGGCCAGCGCGAATACCTTGATCTCGTCAAAACTTCGGCCTATTCGCTATTGCAACTCATCAACGACATCCTCGATTTATCCAAGATCGAAGCCGGACAACTCGAGCTCGAAAACATCGCCTTCGGCCTGCGCCAAACTGTCGAAAGTAGCGTCAAAACCTTGGCCCTGCGCGCCCGCGAAAAAAATATCGAACTGACCTGCCGGATCGACGAGAACGTGGCCGACGCGTTGCTCGGCGACGCGTTACGGCTCCAACAGGTTCTGCTCAACCTGCTTTCCAACGCCCTCAAATTCACCGAGCAGGGCGCAATCACCGTCAGCGTCCATCGCCAGGAACTAGATCCGGGCCAGACCACCCTGCGATTCGAGGTGCGCGACACCGGCATCGGCATCCCGGCGGACAAGCGCGAATGCATCTTCGAGTCCTTCACACAAATCGACGCCTCGACGACCCGCCGCTACGGCGGCACGGGGCTAGGACTTTCGATCTGCGCCCAAATCGCCGAGATGATGGGCGGTCGGATTGAGGTCGAAAGCGAGGAGGGCGCGGGCAGCACCTTCGCCTTCACCGCTCCGTTTCCGCTCCAGACCCGGCCAGAGCCTAAAGACCAAAGCTTCGCGGAAAGCGAATCGCTCTCGCCCCATAAGCCCGGGGCGAAACTGCAAATCCTCATCGTCGAAGACAATCTATTTAACCAGAAGGTCGCCAGCGGCCTGCTGAAGAGACGGGGCCATTCCGTTACCGTCGCCAACGATGGCCAGGAAGCATTGGATCTGACGAGGGAAATTGTCTTTGACACGGTATTGATGGATCTGCAGATGCCGGGCAAAAACGGCCTCGAAACAACGCGCGAATTGCGACTTCGGGAACAAGGAACCGGCCAGCGGTTGCACATAATCGGCCTGACGGCGCACGCGATGGAAGGCGATCGCCAACGCTGTCTCGACGCCGGCATGGACGACTATGTCACCAAACCCATCAGACAGCAAGCGCTCGACCTGGCCCTCGCGGCCGCTTCGAGCGCTGCGATGGCGGCGAAGCCTTACTCGCCGAATTAGCCGGGCCGCCCGCGACAGAGGGCGGCTAAGCAATTGGCGCGCATCGGCAACACTTTTCCGCCGCGCAGTAGAGAACTTTACCGAAGACCTGCTCGTCCCTGACCTCGACGACCGGATCCTACACGCCAACAACCACATTGCCGAGCTCACAGGCGACAGCCGGGAGCAGATGATAGGGCAAAAGGCTTATGAGCCCTTCCTCGACCCCGAACATTGGCCCGACCTGCAAAAGCGCAACGAAATGCGCGGCCAAGGCGTATCCGAACAATACGAAGTCCACGTCCGCCGCAAGGACGGGTCGCACTTCTGGGGGAGAATACCGTGGGGCCCTACCGCGACCCGACAGCATGCTACAGGGGCTCCAGGATATCGGCCGCACCGCGACCGCCTACGCTCGAACCCGACCAGATCTTCGACGCCTCGGCACGGCGGCGGACCGACCCAACATCGCGCAGATCAAGCGCGACCCCCCCCCTCTCCATATACTTAGTAGAGGATAACGAGAACCTCGCCGTCGGCCTGTTGGAAAAACAAGGGCACACGGCGACCATCACCACCAATGGCCAGAAGG
>DQLG01000307.1 GCA_015660315.1 Candidatus Latescibacterota bacterium | reverse complement strand
CTTTTGCGCAAGCATCGGCTGTGGGAGACGTATATGAATCGCTTGGGTTTGCCCGAGGATCATGTGCATGAACCGGCCGACGTGATCGAGCATTTTATCGGTGCTGAATTGGAGGCCGAGTTGGGGGCGGAGGTTGGTGACGAGCGCGATCCGCAGGGGAAGCAGATTCCACCTTCTGACTAAAAGCGGACAGAGTGCAAAGTATCTTTTAGTTGCAGTGAGGGATATAAGCACTTCCCGCGATGGCACGGCAGGTCGTGCCACCGTCTATCCCGATAGCGCGTGGTAGCGTCGGTGGCAGGTCGGGTCTTTGCGCGCGTACTGGTTTCGGTAGGGAAGGGCGCAAAGACCAGGTCGACCACATCAGCGGTCAGGAGGTTGACCTGGCAGCCAAGGAGTGGGAATTCACACCGGCGGTGCAAAACGACTAGGCGGTAAGAGTTTGGGGCAGCCTGCCCTTCGTCTTTGCGCTAGAGTGATCAGCCGCCGGCGCGTTTGGCTTGGTAGCCTTTTTTTATTAATTCGTTTATTATAGCGTCCGCTTTATCCCCCTGGACCTCTATTACCCCGTCGACAACCGAACCGCCGCTGCCGCATTTGCGTTTCAGTTCGGAGGCCAATTCCTTGAGTTCGTCACTGTTGAGAGGGATGCCAGAAACAGTCGTTACGGTTTTGCCACCGCGGCCCTTTTTTTCTAGGCGGACTCGGGCGATGCCGTCGTTTTTGGCCGCGGCGGGTTGTTGTTTCTGTTGCCGCTTATTTTTCTTATTGTTCTTTTTTTGCTGCTGCCCTTGCACGAAACCAGTGTCGGTCGAATAGGCAAGTTGGCTGTTCTTGGCCATGAATGCTTAGACCTTGTTGACGGTGTCGCCGGCGCTGATGGTACCGGCCTGCACGACTTTGGCGTTGATGCCGCGCAAATGCAGTTTTTTGCCCTCTTCTGAGTTGACCCATGTCATCGCGTCGAGCCCGAAGCGGGCGACGAACTTCTTGCAGCCGTTGTGGGGAATAGCGGTGACTTCGATGATCGCCGCGCCAAGCGACAGACGTGTGCCCGGGGGCATGTTGTGCTCGCTGATGTCCATATCGATGAATAACTGGTCGCCGGCCAATTGCCAACGGTCTTTGTCTTGCGCGATGTGGGCGATGGCGCGGGCGTTCATGATATTGAGTTGCATTTCCGGGTGTGCGTTGCCGTCATCGGTCATCGAAGAGCCGCGTGCGTCCCAATTGTCGCCGACCAAGCCTTCTTGCAGATCCAACTCGCCTTCTTCCAGTATTTCGCGTTCCTCCGTTAGGGGGCGTCGAACGATCAGCTCCAGCATGCCTGTGTCCTTGGGGGCTTGGCGAATATGGTCGAGTCCGGCGTCTAATTCAGCTATAGTCAAATGAGTTATGGTGGTCATGGTCGGTCTCCTTCGCAGTCGGGTTGAGCGGGCGGAATTGGTGGCTCATGGCTTAAGCTATTTAAACAATTAGATCATCGCCAGTAATTTTGCTGGTAACTATTTCAACCGGTTAGCTTATTTTTTGTGGTCGCTGATCTTTCGGCAATTGGCGCAATACTGCTCGACCGGATAGATCGCGGCGTTCGATTGTTTGAGTTGCTTGTAGACCGGCTTTGAAATTCTGCTCTAACATGCGGGAATATATGCCGCCCAGTCGGTCGGTATGTGCCGAGTTTTCCACGCGTTGGCTCCAGTGTTTGAGTACCGGCCAAAGTTCGGGGCTCACCTGTTGCAAAGGTTTACAAACCATAATATTCGATGGCGGCGTTCATTATCTCGCAGTAGGGCGTAGTAGACTAGAGCCCGTCCTATATTTGCAGGATTTGTGCAGCGGGCAAGTCGTAAAACGAAAAATCCTTTTTGGCCGCCTGTCGCAATGGGTGTGTTTGTTGCTGTGGCCCTGCCGGGATCAGATGATTCTTTTAACGCCGCCAAAACGTCATCATGATAACGCGCCGGATAGCGAAAATTTACGCCCCAGTCGTTTTGTGTTAAAGGCTTTATGCGTTGGGATTCTCCATTCCGTGCCCGGCTTCCCGCCGCACCTGCAATTCTGCTAATGTTTCTTTTCGCCAGGTCATAAACTCATCGGTATCAACCGCGTCGTGCAACGTCGCTCGCCGCGCGTAGGGCAGGTAGTTGCCGATATGCCATAGGGTATTGCGATAGACGCAGAAGTCGCCGGCGTCTAGGCGGAGTTGTTGCGCGCCGGGCATGCTGCGCACGTATTTGAGGCAGGCCCATTCGCGTTCGGCATACGGCTTGCCGTCGAGGTCGGGGCCGGAGATGGGACGTACGGGGAAACGCGCTATTTCGCGCGGCAAGTCGCGGCGCAGGTGGCTGCCGGGTACGACCCAGGTGCAGGTGTCGGAGTAGAGTGCGCAGTTGACTTGGTTAAAATAGCGGTCGTCGGTGAAGCTCGCGTCCCAGCGGGCAAGGTCGAGGCCCGTCATATTGTCGCGCCAGTCGCGGTGCCAAGCGGTGCACCAGGGCAGGTCGGCCGGTTCGAAGAGCACACCCATGATCGCGGGACCGCCGAGGCGGAACGCCGGTGAGAGTAGGCGGTGGATTGCATCATTGAGTGCGGGTAATTCGACATAGTCTAGGAAGGGCTGTTGATCCAGCGGGAAGTTGGCGATGGGTTGCAAGCGTTGGGCTTGCGGGCCGCGTTCCGTTCGAGCTAGATCGCGAGCTCCGTCGCAGACCCTGCGCAGATCTGCAACCAAGGAGGTCGGCAAGATTTGGTGAAAGATCGTAAAACCCTGTGTGCGGTATTCTTCAATATGGCGGTCTGAAAAAGCGAAGGTCATGGCGTTATTTGAGTTTGTAGGTCAAGAGGTTGTCGCGTCTGCCGGTTGTCACCCGCCCGTGTAGAACTAGGCGTTCTAGATGGCCGAGTAGGGGAAAACACGCGTAGGCGTTAGATTCGGCGGGCCACTCGCCGAGGTCGGGGCTGAGCAGGTCGGTCAGGTCTTTGAGCGTGTGCTCGGTCTGTAGGGTTTTTATCAGATTTTCGTCGATGCGGTCGACAAAAGCACGGCTTTCCGCCATGAATTGTGCGACATCGGCCCCCTGATATACCGGGTAGTGGCTGGTGAACAGAAAATTGGCTTTTGTCGCGGCGATGCGTTGCATCGAGGCCAGATAGGTGTCGACGTAGCGATAGGTGGGCGGGAAGGCGGCTTGGCCGTCAGCGCGCAATACCGCGTTGTAGAGCGTTGCGTCGGCGATGATCAGGTTGTGCCCGCGCGGGTCGTAGAGGCTGATATGACCGTAAGAATGCCCCGGGGTATGCCAGACCTCAATGGTCCACTCGGGACCGAGGCGGATCGATTCGCCGCCGGTGAGGGTGAAGTCAATGGGGCAGGTGCGCGTGGCGTTGCGGATAAAGTCGAGGGCTTCATCCGGGTCGACGATGCCGTGGTCCTGGGCGTATTCGCCGTAGCGGTCGGATATCATCAGCTCGATATCCTCGGTCTGTGCTAGGTCTAAGCTGTGGCACATAAACAGGGCGCCGGGCAATAGTTCTTTTGTGGATTGGTTGCCGGCGACGTGGTCGAAGTCGGCGTGAGAGTTGACGACATAGCGAATCTTGTCCGCGGCGAGGCCGATCTCGTCGAGGTAAGGGGCTAAATATTCGCTGGGGGTGGAGTCGATACCGGTGTCGAGTAGCAGGGCGTGCTCTGATCCGACGAGCAGGTAAAAACAGACGAAGCGGTCGCCTAACGGGGTTTCTATACGATGGATACCAGGGGCGATTTCCATAAGTAGGATGCTCCTTGCTCGATATTCGTCAGAGGTGGGAGGACTGCGCCTGGGGCGCGGGGCCCGCCGCAGATTTATTTCTCGGGGATGGATATTTCGGAGGTGACGACGCGGTTGCGCCCGTTGTTCTTCGCTTCGTAGAGCGCGTTGTCTGCCCTCTTGAAGAGCAGGTCCGAGGTGACCTGGATTGACAGGTTGGGATTGGCCTCGGTGTCGACCAAAAGAGTGGCGACGCCAATGCTGATGGTCACTTTCTCGTCGTCTGGGCGGCGCAGTGACTCTTCGACGCGTTCGCGCATTCGCTCGGCCCAGATCAGTGAAGCGTCCTGGCTGGTACTGGGCAATACGGCGATAAATTCCTCACCGCCATAACGGGCGGCCAGATCTGTGGCGCGGCACGAGTTTCTGAAAAGATCGGCCAGATCTTTGAGTGTCTGGTCGCCGACATCGTGGCCGAATTTGTCGTTGACGTCTTTGAAGTGGTCAATGTCGAGGATGGCCAGCGAGAGCGGTTGACCATTGCGGCAGACGTGGCTGGTCTCGCGCTCGATAAATTGACGCAGCATGTGGCGGCTGTACAGACCGGTGAGCGGGTCGTGGAAGGCGATGTGTTCCAACTCTCGGTGGACCGGTTGCGCGATGTTGACGATGCGTTGGATGACGGTCCAGACTAGCGCATAGAGCGAGTCGTCGGCATCCTCGGTATCCTTCAGCGAATCCTGGAGGTCAAGCAACAGGTGCCAGATCAATTCGGCGATATGGCCGTCGATGACGGTGATGTCGCTGAGCTCGCGGCTGAGGATATGGCGTTGGGTGATGGACTTGTGGGTGACGTTGAGCAACCAGTCCATTGATTGCTCGAGGATGAGTTGTCCCGAGTCGGTATAGGTGTCGATGCCCATCTCGCGGGCGATGAGCACAGCAGGGGCTTTGGGGTTGATATCGCAGATGCCGACGATATTGACCTGTGGAATATCCTTGAGTGCCTGTAATAGGGCCGTGCCGCCCTTACCGCCGCCGATAATGCCGATGTCGACTGGCTCGATTTCTTCGTCTTGTAGGTTTTCTGCCATGGCTTTTCGTCTTGTTGAGTGTGCGCCCAATAAACTATCGAAAATCGTTGTAAACTTCAACCGGCCTGTGGATTACCATTTCGCCACGCGTTTTTTGGCGAAATAAGCGCGATCCCATTCGGCACCCCAGCCCGGTCCGTCGGGCGGTGCGATATGCCCTTCGCTCGGTAGCGGAGGGTTGATCAGGCCTATTTCGCGCCCGAGCTTGTCGCGGCTGCCGCCGGGAAAATATTCGTAGTAGGTGGTATTTTTCAGGGCGCAGACCAGGTGCGCGTGGACCAGTCCGAAAAGACCCCCTGGGCCATTGAATTCGATGGTGGTGCGCCGCGCTTCGGCGAGGTGGTCGAGTTTGATCGCGGCGGTGGTGCCGTGGCGGGCGTTGGCCCGGATCAGGTCGGTGGCGCCGGCGAGGGTCCAGGCGGCCGAGAGTTCGTAGTCGTGCATTAGGGTTTCCAGCGCCATGACCGGTATGGTTAGCTCGGCGCACAGCCTTTG
>DQLG01000480.1 GCA_015660315.1 Candidatus Latescibacterota bacterium | reverse complement strand
GACTGACCCAGGTTGCGATGGGGGCACCGCAGTCGGTCTACAATGGCGGTCTGTTGCGCGCTACTGTGCGCTATTTCGACGCAGACCGCGCGCGTCCGGGACTGCCCCCTGATGTAGCCGCTCTGGTAGACGCGCTGGGGCCGGAGATGGTCGGCATCCAGTTGGTCAATACCAACCACAACGAGACCCGCCGCCTCATCGTGCAGGCGGGGGCCTTTGGCGAGCATCAGTTCACGGGGCTGAAATACCGCGAGGAAGGTCAGGATGGAGAGACCGCGGCGGCGGTGGACGGAAAATACTTCTCGGTCGAGTTGCCGCCGTCCACATCCCTCCGCGTCGAGGCCGGCCTGCAGCGCTTTTGCAACGCGCCCGGTTATGCCTTTCCCTGGCACGGTGATAGTCTGCCCGTGCCATTCCCATCGTGACGGGGAGAAAATGAGCGTGGCAGTAGATCCAGCGACTACGCGACCGACGCCTCCTGGCTACGGCATCATCTACAACTGGGACGGCGCGCCACACGACTACAGCGAGTACCCGCAGTCGCTAGCGCAATTCCTGGACAAGACCTACGCGCCCATTGAGGACACGCAGGTGGGCGCCCTGTGCTGGTGTATGGGCATCCACGAGGCCACCTGGCCTTCCGAGAGGCTGGACGTGGTGGGCGACTCGGTGGGCAGGCGCTACGACTCGGTGAGGACCATGCGACACGTGGAGAGCATTCGCGCCTTCTTCGCAAGAGGTGTGGATCTCTACGGGGCGCTGGTGGCCCGCGGCAGGGAACTGGGCGTCCAGGTGCTGGCCTCGGTACGCATGAACGACAACCACTTCTGGGATCTGCTGCCCGCCGACCTGTCGACGGCGAAGCAATCCGAGCTCACGGCGTTGCGCAAGGAGCACCCCGAGTGGCTGCTGGGGCTCGAGCAGGCGCCCGGTTGGTGTTCTACTTCGTGGAATATGGCCGTGCCGGAAGTAAGAGAGCATATCCTGCAGCGGGTCGTGGAGGCCTGCCAGCAGGCGGAGTGGGACGGGGTCGAGCTGGACTGGCAGCGGCACGCCTTCCATCTGCCCGCCGACGATGCCTATAGGTTGCGCTATACCCTCACCGATCTGATGCGGGCGATCCGCGCCGCCACTGACGCGATCGCCGCCGAGAGAGGGCGCCCCTTTTATGTTGCGGTACGGGTGGCGACCACCTTCGAGTCCTGCCGGCGTATCGGCTACGACATCGAAGCCTGGGTGCGGGACGGACTCTGCGATATCGTCATCGCCGGCGGCAACTCGGGCACAGATCCGGGGGTGGAGGTGGAGCGTTTCGTCGAGTTGTGCAAACCCGCCGGGGTTTGCTTCTACGGCGGCTTCGACACAGACGGCCGGCAGCAGGCGCGGCGACTGCGTGCGCACCGGGCGTGGCGGGTGGACTGGTTTCGCGGCCTGGCCCACGACTGTTTAGACCGGGGCGCCGACGGGGTGTACGTCTTCAACTGGCACGGTCACCGCGACACCCATCGCCCCCTGCTGACGACCATGGGCTCGCAGGAGACTCTGCGCGGCCTAGACAAGGTCTACACCGCCCTGCACCGCAGCGTCGGGCCCAAGACGGGCAGGAGAGTGGATGCGGAGCGGGATGACCGCATCTACGGCGAGGTGCCGGTGGATCTACTGCGCACGTTGAGCGGCGACGGACCGACCTTTCACATAATCGTCAGCGATGACGCAATGGCAACTGGAGCTGAGCTGGAGCGGGCTGAGCTGCAGATTGAGGTGGCGCATCTGTCGACGCAGGACGAGGTGGCAGTGACGCTGGATGGTGAAGCCCTGGGCCCGCCGCGGATCCGCGATGCCGCCGCCGAAGATCCGGAGGACCCGTCGGATGTATCGGAAAACGGCTGGCTTATCTGGCCTTTGGAGCAGGTGGCACGCGGCGTGTGCGAAGTCCGCGTCTGCTTGCTCGAGCGAGATCCCCGCATCGGAGTGCCCCTGCGCATCGAACAGGTCGAGATCTATCTGCAGTACAGGCACTGACCATGGTTTCGCGCCCAAGTTCGCCAAGCACGACGCTGCTGGCACGCCATATGTCGGGCAGTTGAGCATGGCTCCCCAGGATGGGCGGGAGTATTTCCTCGCCCTGACGACAGAGGTCGTCGAGCGCTACCGTCCGGTGGCGGTGCGGGTGGCATTACATTCTCTAACTATGGTCTGCTGATGGAAGACCAGTTGAGCAATATCGGACAGGCCGTGCGCGCATCGCGACCGGAACGGACACTTCAGCAGAGGGAGCAACAGCCATGAAGATACTGATCACAGGGGCGGCCGGCGCCATCGGCACCGTGCTGGCAGAGGGATTGCGGGACCGGCACGAGCTGCGGGGCTTCGACTGCCAGAAGATGCCGGCAATAACCGATGCCATTGTCGGCGATATCGGCGACTTCGACCAAGTGAAGGCCGCCGCCGAGGGTATGGACGCCGTCATCCACCTCGTCAACGTACCCGGGGGGCAGTGGGAGCACTCGCTGCAGAGCATGATCGGCACCTACAATGTCTTCGATGCGGCACACCAGTGCTCCGTGCGCCGCATCGCCTACGCCAGTCGCGGCGGGATTCTGCCGCAGTCCTTCTATCCACGCACCCTGCAACGCACGGTGGACATGCTGCCCAAGCCGGACAGCTACTACACGATCTCCAAGGTCTTTGGCGAGAGCATCGCCTACATGTACTCGGCTCGCTTCGACATGGAGGCGGTGTCCATCCGCATCGGCAACTTCAAGATCGATCGCGACCAGCCCGAGCATCCCCACCATCTCAGCCACGGCGATTGCGTGCGCGTCTTCGAGCAGGCAATCACCCATCCCGGTGTCGAATTCGAGGTGGTCTTCGGGGTCTCCGACAGCGACTGGCCACTCTACGACCTGGACCACGGCCGCGAGGCGATTGGCTACTACCCCCAGGATCGGTCGCAGGTGGCGGAAGAGGAGCGCAAGTAGCATCGGTACAGGCGCGGTCGAGTAGCTTAGAGCCTATACGAGACAGATCTGGATCGCGACGAAAACGGTCTTGCTGCTGGAAATCGCCTACAGGGACTCGAAGAGGGGGGTGCCGTAGCAGATCGAGGAGCGGATGTCGAGCGCCTGCAGGAAGTGCTTCAGAATCTTCCGCTCAGTAAGAAATCACATGCTCGTGCATACCTGGCATATGTTAGGTTTAAGGAAAATGACGCGTCCTTGTAGATAAAGACGTGGGCGACAGTCTTGAGCGAAGCCGATACTGCTTTTGGATGCGAAGAATGTTTCGAGGCTCTTGTTGCACCATTTGCTGAGGCAGCGGCCCAATTTGGGGCAGCTGTAACTGCAGGTTTGTCGCCCAAAGGGAAATATGCGCCCGTCGTTCATTATCTGAATGGCTTGGCATCGGAGGAAATGCAGGAGACGAAAAAGGCGCTGGCGTATTTCCAGACGGCACTTGATCTATATCCAGGTTTTTGGCGTGCTGCCTGGGGATCTGCAGGTGTATGCATCGATGAAAAAGATTACGTTAAGGCCGTCTATTTTTTGGAGGCATGCTTGCAGAACGAAAAGGGCAAGAATGTATTTGGTTGACTCCATGAAAGCATTCTGCTTGCGCCAGTCTGAACGATACTCGGAAGAGGAGGCCGCATGTCGATCCTGGCTACAGCTCAGCCCGGATTCTCCTGATGCTACGATCAACTCGGCCGTTGCCTCCACGCGCAAAAAGATTATGAAGGGGCGTTTAAGGCGTTTGGCCACGCTATTAAATTCGCCTCCAACAATCGTTCCCTGTTGTGGAACAAGATTAAAACGCTGGTACTGTTGGGGCGTCACGCGGAAGGTGACAAAGAGCGAGCCAGGTTGTCGGCAAAGTCCTCAACCAAGCCATGCACGTATCTATTTACTTGGAACCCCCAGAAAACGCCACGGCCAAATATCTCTGACGACATCAGCAAAGCAAAGAGAATGGACTATTTCATCAATAATTGGAGTTGTGGAAACACGAAGAGGATATAAGCTGGCGACCAGTTTTATCTTCTTTGCCAAGGTAAAGGTCCAAGGGGAATTGTTGGTGTGGGCACAGTGGTGTCAGGAGTGTGGGAGGAAGCCCATTGGAACGTCAATGATGCAAAGGGTGGGAAGAAAGCATTGTTCGTCGATGTGGAGTGGAAAACACTACTCGACCCCAATATTCAATCTCCACTGGATCGGAGCCTTCGCATAGCCAATTTTCCTCAAGCAAACTGGAATACGCCCAGATCGGGTATTCGCATTGCAGACGAAATAGTGGAGCCCTTGGCAACTGCTTGGGTACAGCATCTCAAGTTGATGGATAAGGATGCGATGTACAACTTCGACATAATCAAATGTGGTCAATAAGATCTACGTGCGGTGTTGAAAGGAACTGGTTGTAAAGCATGGAGCCTGCATTCGAGAATTGGGACATCGATAAGCTTCGATATTATTTGACCGAAGAGATAGCCGAGTCTTTTGCGAAAATATTTTCCAATAAAAATATGCATTCCCCTGCGAACTCATCGAGGATATTTGCGAAGAGCATTTAGATTTCCTTGCGGGGGTGTTTCAACTGGAGGACCATCGCAGATATACTACCTAGTGGGTAACGTTTACCTGCATCAATGGAGATTTCTTGCAGAGGGGTGGACGCTATAAGTTTGCCAGACGTATGATAAAAGCGATGGGGAAGGACGAAAATCTATACGCAATGGCTTTGAGGGCGCTGTTCGACGGGCGAAACTCGGTAAGCATATCCGATTCCATGATCTACGCCATACCTTCGCGAGTCATCTGGTGATGAAGGGCGTAGATCTTAGGACCGTGGCCAAACTCATGGGGCATCGGGATATTAGTGTAACGATGCGCTATGCCACCTGGCTCCTGATCATCTGCAAGCGGCTGTGGATGTGCTCGCGCAGCCGATACCCGTAGAGCGGCAGAGCGCGGGGTAGCCCTGGGTCTCGATAAAGCCTCCATCGAAACGTACAACTCCATTAAACTCGGAGTTGACTGGAACTAAACACAGCTTAGCTTAGTTGAAGGCTAAGTGATTGCTAATTTTGATCTTGTGTTGTAAGTGGTTGATTCTCGTGATGGTGCAAAAATTATCTTGGGCGCTTTGAGGGGGCAGTGCCTTCGGGCGTCGGGGTTCGAGTCCCCGCTTCGGCACCATATATACTTAGAGGGGACTGTAGAAACATTACAGTCCCTTCGTCGTTGCAAGGACTGTAGACGTATTTACAGTCCTTTTTTTGATAGCGAATAGAAAAATAAACGGGCATGAGGGTTTCGTTGAGATTCTATAAACAGGCAGATCAAATAATCTGGGTCTTATTAGCGGTATTATTCGCCTATATATCCTTAGTGCCTTTCTATTATTTCCAAGCGCAAAGCCTCGTTGGCCCCCCAGTGTTCTCCCTGGTTAAATACCTTCCCTTTATCTTGGCCGGAAGCGCATGTTGCTTGTGGTGCTTCGACATCGTCAAATATTCTAAGCCGGTCCTCCGAACCCCTATCGATCGTTTATTGGGCTTATATCTTGCGGTTGCGTTGCTCAGCCTGCTCGGCGCGAATTACGCGCTGACGGGGTTGAGTAAGTGGGGATATTACAATGTTACCGGTGGCGTTTTGTGTCTACTGGTGGTCCAGTATTGCACGTCTTGGAAAGTGATTCGCCGGGCGGCATTTTTCATGGCCTTGGTGGGTGGGTGCGCAGTGAGCTATACCCTATTCTACGCCTTTGCCGAGCAAGAGCCATTTTGGGACGCGGTTCAGCGCATGTATAGTCCGTATCACACCAGTCATCGAGCGATGGGACCCTTTGGCCATACGGTGGCTACCGCGACATTTGCGATGCTATTACTGCCTTTGGCTGTGTGGACCTTTTCGGTTTTGCAGCGAGTGTGGCTCAAGATTGGCTGGGGTATCGTCTGCACTCTTTTTGTACCTGTAGTGTTGTTGACGCAGACGCGCGGTACGCAAGTGGCGACGCTTTTATGCTGTTTGTTAATGGTGCCTTGGCTGAAGAAACTCGGACCGGCGCTTGCGCGTAATACCCGGGGCAGGCTCTATGGCGGGCTCGTTATTATTGCGATAGTGGCGTTGGGGGCATTTTTTTCGCGAAATGCGAAGGTCGATAGTGTATTGCAGGAAGTCCAGCAGCGCTGGAGTGAGATTTTGCAGCCAAGGACGGTGACGATTCGGGGGGACGATAAGGTCTACGAGTATGGTTCCCTATTGGAATATACCGAGCGCTTTCGCATCGCCCAGTACTATACTGTGGGCAATATTCTTGCGGAGCATCCGTTGTTAGGGGTTGGTTTCGGAACATTTACCAGAGAATTCGAGCACTATAGATATAGCGAAAACTACATGGTGAGGGAATTTCCTGAACACACCACCGAGAATATGTATCTGATGTTTCTCGCCGAAACCGGGGTTTTGGGTTTAGTAAGCCGCCTTATTTTGATGGCTGCGATCTTCTTAGTGGTATTACGGGCTTGGCGGCGGGCGGGTGATGGAGCGGGTAGGGACTTGCTTTGGGCTTATTTGGTCGGGCACATCAGCTTGGCCGTTAATATGCTAACCTGGGACATTCTAAACGAGCCGACGATGCGTATGACGTATTGGCTATGGACGGGGTTGGCGTTGGGGTTAGTGCGGTGCGGCGAGGGTTTAGGCGTGTCTGTGGTAGAGGCCGCGGACGATGCTGTATAGCCGTGAATCGTGTGTCACATAATTGCGGAAGGTGTTTTTGGTATGGAATTCCAGGCGGTGCATGTTGTCGGCGGCGATGCAGCAAACGCGAATTCGATCCGAAAGCGCGACCCATTGTCGGTCCGGTAGGATCTTTACAATATGACCTTTTTCGCTGAGACTGCCTGCTATCCGTCGTCCCACGTGATCGGGAAGGAGGATCGTCTTGCCAACACTTCGTCGTTGTCAAGAGAGCAGATTGCACCTAACTAAGGCCCAGTATCTTATCGAGATACAAATTACATGCGGCAAGATTTGTTCAAACTTCAGATTCGTTTCTGGATTGGTGAATCGGGTGTTAAAAACGCCACACTTCGAGAGCTGTTTCGCCAAAGATCCAGGCCCGTTCATCATCGCTGAATGAAGAAAGATGTTCCATGGGGAAGCTCAAAGAGTGGTCGTAACCCTCGCGCGAACTGACCGGAGGCCAATCACTGCCCCACATCACCCGACTTGGACCAAAAGCCTCGATGGCCATCTCGGCCAATGGGGGAACGTCGCTGAACGGATGCGGCAACGCGCAAAATTCGCCGAAACCGGGTAGTTTGATCGAGAGGTTCGGGTATTCGGCGAAGGCGAGGACGCGCGCGTAGTCCTCATAGGGTGGTTCGGCGTTGTTGTCGACGCCGGCGAGGTGTTCGATGACAATTGAAAGATTCGGAAAAGTACGCAGTACTTCGGCGAATTCGTCGCCGAGCAGGGCGGGGGGCGTAGCCGGGGCACTGACGATTAGGTCGAGTTCGGCGGCCGTTCTCCATTGCGCAAGGGGGTCGGCGTGCTGGGCGCGCGAAGTCGCCGCAAGGCGAATACCGATAATGCCTTGCGCTGCCCAATGGCGAATCTGGGTGCCGTCGTCCTCGGGCTCGACAGCCATCGCCGAGGCGAAACGACCGGGGTGTTGTTGCAAGCACTCGACGTGGTAGCTGTTGTCGGTTTCGCCACCGTGTTGAATAAGCACGGCCTTATCGACTTGTGCGCGTTCCATGTGGAAGAGTAAGGTTTCGACGGGTTCGTATTTGTGAATTCCCGTATGGCAGTGTGTATCGACAATTGTCATAGGACCTTCCTTTCTCGGTTTGCTCGGCAGCAATATAGCTTGCATGCTTTATTGCGGCAACGGCTCTTGACGCGGGGGCTTGCTACCTTCAATATAACCGCCATGGGTAAACTAAACGAAGGACGTCCAGTGCCCTGGCGAGTCGATGGCCAACTAGGCATAGCGCCGAGATGCAGCATTGTCGGTGCTTGGTATTTTTGTCGGGAGCAAATACCAAGTAATCGCTGTCGGGGCATTGCGTTTGGCAAGGCGATCGACACGGCGGATTTAGAGGCTCTTTTTTACGATTTTGCCGAGACTGGATAGCCTGTGCAAGAAACATTGGCGTTAGTGCTATTTGCTTGTTTCTTTACCGGCACGCTCATCGAGATCTCCCTTATGCTGGGGCGCAAACGCCAGGGGGTGGAGCTCGATCGTTTTCGTCTAATTTTTTTCTTTATGGCTATCTTGATGTTGGTCTGTCTACTGCCTTTGTGGGTCTTCGCCAAGTTGACGATGGCGATTTGGGTGAGTGATCTCACCGTCGTTTTGGCGAACTTCATTGGATTCGGATTGACCTATACCCGGGAGCGCCGTCAAGGCGAAGAAGGGGACGGAGATGGGGAAGGGGAAGACCGGAGCGTGCGGGCCTATGTCGTTTATTTACAGGGCAAACCGTTGGGGATGGTGACGCGCGAAGGATTTGAGCAATTGCTGAGTAACGATCTGTTGAAAAAACAGCGAACGGTTGAATTGCTCGATGACTATCAGGAGAAAGCCCGTCGCCAAGGACTGCAAGTGATGATTTACCAGAACAAGGACGGCAGCCAGCGATTGATCAAAATCGAAGAGTTGGCCTCGCGGGCTACTTAAGGGGAATCGCCTCGTCGATAAGCATGATGGGTATTTCATCCTCTATGGGGTAGAGATACGCCCCATCTTCACGCACTAGGCCGCCGTCGATTTTTGCTTCCACTGTCTTACCTGCCCGATTCTTGACTTCGCCGCGTTCAATGCGATCATTCAGTGCGGTGAGCATTTCCGCCTCGGCTAGGTGGACCGGTTCTTTGGTCTCGGGACAGGCGAGTATATCTAACAATTCTTTATCAATCATTATTGACCTCCATTGTACATAAAAATAGATCGGTATTTCTTTGCCGACAAGTGGTTCGGTAACACGAGATGGGAAAATTATGTCTATGGGGGGACATTTTTTCCTTTTTTAGTGTTGGTGCTGGGTTTTGAATCGCGAATGCGTATTTATTGAATATTATATAAGATATTGTTTTAATTCGATTTAAATAGTATAGTGATTCTTCATTATTTGATTGAAATCGCTTGCGGCCCAATCCTTGCTTTAGCTGTCCCTGAAACTGGGGAAATGGCCCCGGACCATTGCTGGATAAAGATGGGGAGGATCATCATGGAGAGAACTGATCTGCAAGTTGGGGCCCGCAACGAACGCTTGGCCTATATTGTCGAGCGTTGCCTGGAGAGCCAGGCGGCCTATAAGCTCTTTGATATGCTGGCCGCCATATCCGACTTGGACAAGGATGCCAAGGGCGAATATATGGAATTGGTCAAGGATTCGGGGGCGTATTCGGAGGAAGAGATCAGCGCGATTGAGCGTTTGATTATCAGTGGGACGGCCCGCTATTTCAAACAGGTAATTGACCAGGTGCGCGAAGAGCATGTCCAGCGTGAAATCGATGATATGCTGGTTTAGAGCAATTCTGCGGCGTTGGTTAGTACTTTGTTGATGGCCGAAGCGATATCCCGCATATCGTCGGCAGTACCCAATAGCATATTTTGCGTGAGCCAGACGGCTTCACGAGCACAGGCGTGCTCGGTAACTGGGCATGAAACGCCGCTGTAGTCGGGACGCCCTTGGAAATAGGGACTGCTCAGGGATGAGTCGAGAAAATGGGTCGTAAAAGCGGCTTCGTGGTATAGCGGGCGATAGCCGGAGGAACAGGGAATGCCCTCGGCGCAAAGCGCTTCGATAAATCGATCCCGCGCGAGGCCCGTTGACTCGGCCTGGTAGCGGAAAATATAGAGGTGATGCGCGTGGGTGGTAGTGCGCTCGTCTTCGCCCATGGGGGCGATGCCTTCGATCTCGTGCAATAGGGAAGTTAGCAGAGCGGAGTTTTCGGTCCGTCGGGCCGTCTGCGCTTCAAGGCGTTCGAGTTGGCGCAGAAGCAATGCAGCGTGAAATTCGGATATGCGGTAGTTGGAGCCGATTAATGGGTGCTCGTACCAGGCACCTGTACGAGATCGGCCACAATTGTGTACGGACCATGCGCGCTCGGCGAGTGCTTCGTCGTTGGTCGTAATAAAACCGCCTTCGCCGGCACATAAATTTTTGCTGGCCTGAAAGCTAAAGGTGCCCAGGTGCCCGATGGCCCCAACGCGGCGCCCTTTCCAGGCGGCGGCATGGGCTTGGGCGGCGTCTTCTATTAGATGAATCTGGTGGTCGGCAGCCAAGGTGCTGAGGGCATCGAGGTCGCAAGGACAGCCGCCGATATGCACACCGATAATGGCCAGGGTTTTTTCAGTTATGGCGTTAGCGACTGATTGCGGGGAAATATTGTAGGTGTCGGGATCGATATCGGCGAAGATTGGGATGCCGCCGGAGGCGACGACGGCGCTGGCGGTGGCTATAAAAGTATAAGCTGGGACAATTACTTCGTCGCCGGGGCGGATGCCGATGGCACTGAGGGCGACTTGCAACGCGGTCGTACCGTTGCTGGTCGCGATGCCGAATTTGGCCTCTTGGAAGGCTGCGAAGTCCCGCTCAAAACGCTCAGTGTGTTCGGCGAGAAACCAGCGGTCTGAATGCAGGACGGCAAGCAGAGCTTCTTCCTCACCAGCGCCGTATATGGGCCAGGAGGGGAAGGCGGAATTGCGAAGGGGGGAACCCCCATTGAGAGCAAGCATCGAAAATGCTTATCTCAGACGGAGATTCCGGCTTCTTTCAAGAATTGCGATACACCCTTTTTGTTGAGGGTGCGTAGGGCGCGGGTGGTGAGACGCAGAGTGACCGTGCGATTTTCTTCGGGAATAAAAATGCGCTTTTTGATCAGGTTGGGTTGCTGAACGCGCTTGGTTTTGTGCTGAGAGTGGCTGACACTATTGCCGGTCAGACCTCTTACACCAGTGAGACTGCACTTTCTGGCCATGAAAACACCTCCATTAGAAGACCCGAAAAGATAGAGGCGACAAGTAGATAAGTCAAGGGACGAGCTTGACAAAAGAGAGGCTGGGAGCCACCTTAAAAGTGTCGGTTGAGGCCGTACCCCCATCTGCTCTAACGAGATCGACCCTCTCTTTAAAACCTTATGAATTTAATTAAAATTGGCTTATGTGCGCTGGCGCTCTTGTGTGCGGTCAGCGCGTCTGCGGAATTGCGTGTCCTCGAAAAAGAGCCGAAGCGCCTGCGCTTGCTTTATGAGCCCAATGGGCCCGCGCTTGAACGCGGGCGCGGCGTCTTAGTGGCTTTGCCGCCCGACGGCGATATTCGCCTGGAGATTATCGAAGCCCGGGTTGCGCGCAAAGATCGCGCAGGCGAAAAGATTGAGCCCGTGGCAGGTCCCGCGTTTCTCGGCCGCCAGGGTATGGTGCGGCATCAGCGCGTCGCCGAATTGGCTTTTGCCCCTCATGTCGCTAAGGATGGGGCGCGCACGTTATACGACCGGGTAGTGGTTGACGTGCATATCAGCGGCGGGGCGGGCCATGTGGTCGCCGACCCGTGGGGTGACAATTTTTATCGCCAGGTGCTGATCAATCCCCAACAGGCCAGGACTTGGCGGGTGCCGCCTAAGCGGCGAGCAGCACGTAAAACGGCGTTGCAAGAAGGAACCTGGTTGCGGGTTCTTGTGACGGAAGAAGGCATGCATCGGATTACGGGAGCAGAGTTAGAAGAAGCGGGTTTGGCGCTTAGTGATGTCGATCCTGCAACTTTACGCCTACACTACGGTGGTGGCGAGGCGTTGATTCTAGGTCGGATAGATCAGCCTTTGAAATTGGCGGAAGTCGGAGTGCTTGTCGAAGATGGTGGCGACGGACGCTTTGATCCGGACGATTTTGTCCTGTTCTGGGCCGAGCCGGTCAATCGTTGGGCATACAATCGATCCAGCCGTTCCTTTCAATATAAACGCAATCTGTACACGCGTGAGAATGTCTACTGGTTGGGTTTCGGTGGGGATGAGGGTATGAGGCCGACTTTAAGGGATGGCGCCTTGCAGGCGTCCGAGCCCCATCGGCCTACGAGCTATAGGGTGCGGGTCCACGAGGAAGCAGAGCAGTTCATCCTGGCGCAAACGTTCGGCATTAAATCTGGTTATAACTGGTACTGGGAGGATTTCCGCGGCAATGCGCGCAATTTCCCCTTGGTGGTACGACAGGCCGTAGACGAGCCGGTGCATATTCGCATGGGTTTTTACGGTGTCGTAAAATCACAGCCGAGTTTTGACATTCGCTGGAATGATGAAGCGGTCGGCGCCTTGAATTTTGAGGCCCATAGAGCCATCGAATTCGCGGATACTACGGTATCGGGAGCGCGGGAAGGGCTCAATCAGTTAGGGCTTTTCCATACCAATAACGATCCAGCCCGTTTTGATTGGTATGAGCTGGAATACAGTCGGGAATTTGTCGCCGAGCGCGGTGAACTAGTGTACAGTTATCCGTTGGCGGTTGGCACCACAGAGTTTCGGCTTTCCGGTTTCGCCGATGAAGTGCCGCGCGTTTTCGAGGTATCGCACAATTTGGTTGAGATCGTCGATCTCACGTATGACGAACAGGCGGGAACCGTCGCCTTCCAAGACCAATTCTCCAGCGTGCCGCGGCAATATGCTATTGGTGGCCCGAAGACTTGGAAGCGGCCTTCCCGGATTGAACGCGATGTGGCCGGAAATCTGCTTGTGGAGGGGGCAGGAGCCGATTGGGTCGCGATTTACCACGGTGATTTCCGCGATGCCGCTGAGCGTCTGGCCCGGTGGCGAGGCGAGGACGACCGATTTGGAACGCCGATGCGGACGATGGCCATCGACGTGGCGGATATCTACGATGAGTTTTCCGGCGGTCTGCTGGACCCTGCGGCGATTCGCAATTTTCTCGCGTACGCCGCCGAGAATTGGGATCCGATGCCGATGTTCGTGACCTTTGTCGGCGATGGTTCATACGACTACAAGAACAATTCGGGTACCAGCTCAGGGAATTGGATACCCCCTCTCCAGGATGGCGATAGCACCTATGATGAATGGTATGTGCGGGTGGCGGGCAACGACAAATTACCAGATATGGCGATCGGTCGGCTCACGGTGCAAACTGCAGCAGAGGCCGAAGCGCTGGTAGACAAGATCATCGCATATGACCGCGAGCCGGAAATCGGTCCCTGGCAAAGCCGGGTCCTGATCGTCTCGGATGACCTTGTCAATCCTGATCACCCGTACGATGTCGAGGGGTATTTTATAATCGACAGCGAATTTATGGCCCACCGATTGATGCCGCAAAATCTCGATCTGACCAAGCTCTATATCGCCCAGTTCCCGCTCGAGGGACGGACCAAGCCGCGGGCCAGAGACGAGTTTATCCGGCTCTTCAACCGCGGGGCCCTGATCATGACCTATTTGGGGCACGGCAATCCGACAGTGTTGGCCCACGAGAGCATGTTCCTTATCTCCCGCGATCTAAGTGCAATTAAGAATGGCGGCCGCTTACCCTTTTTCTATACGGCGGCAAGCCAGGTGGGGGTTTTTGATGACCCGGCGCGCATCTCGATGCCGGAAGCGTTGTTAAAGAAGACAAATGGAGGCGTGATCGGGATGATTTCGGCCACCCGGGTCGGTTTCCACAACAGCAATATTGTCCTGGCGAATCAATTCCATGAGCAAATGTATCGCAGCGAGCGGCAGCACGTGCCGGTCGGGTTGGCGCTGATGGAGGCTAAGCAGTTGGTATTGCCGCTGTTCAATTCCACCGACCTGGCTTTTCGCAATATGCAGCGCTACTCCCTTTTCGGTGATCCGGCGACGCGTCTTGCTGTGCCGCTTTTTCAGGTGCAATTGTCTGTCGATGACTCGCTCAACGCCCTTGGGGAGGTTGCGGTCACAGGCCAGGTGCTCGATCCCGCCGGTGTCCCGGTCACTGACTATCAGGGGCAGGTGTGGTTGCAGGCCTTTGACTCGAGTGAGCGGAGTCGTCTCGATGGTTTCAACTACCGCCAGG
>DQLG01000055.1 GCA_015660315.1 Candidatus Latescibacterota bacterium | reverse complement strand
CCCCCGCGAGATGGCGACCGCACGGGTTGAGCGAGATCGATTCGCAAGGCGCAAACGCCAACACCTCCAGGGACGACGCCAACGCAGCCTATGCGCAAGCGCTGCTCTGGTACTACTCCGGCGACGAGACCTATGCCGAGCGATCCATTGCTATTCTAAATGCCTGGGCGAGCTTGCAAGGCTTCACCGCCGGCTCCGACCAAGACAAGCTGCAGGCCGGGTGGATCGGCGCGATTTTCGCGCCAGCGGCAGAGATCATGCGCGCATATCCAGGTTGGGCTGCCGAGGATGTCGAAAAGCTACAGGCCATGTTCAGGCGGGCCTTCTATCCGCAGTTGGATCGGGCCAGTTCCTGGAACGGCAATGTCGATTTGACGCAGATCGACGCCATGATGGCCATCGCGGTTTTCAACGAAGATATCGAGCTATTCAACGCGGGTATCGAGCGGTGGCAAAAGAGAACACACTCCTATTTCTATCTTGAGTCAGACGGTGAAGTCCCAGCGATCAGTGGAGACGGCAACAACGTGCAGTCCTTCTGGAGCAAGCCGACCGCCTGGGTCGATGGCCTGACCCAGGAGACCTGCCGCGACAATGGGCACCATGCGCAATTCGCCATCGGCTCGGCGATACACGCCGCCGAAGTCGCGTGGCATCAGGGTGTCGATCTGTATGCGGGGGAAAGCGAGCGCTACACGGCGACACTGGAACTTATGGCCACCCAGTTGCTCACCGGTGATATGCAAGGC
The DNA here is from genome assembly GCA_015660315.1 of Candidatus Latescibacterota bacterium. Classification (GTDB taxonomy): domain Bacteria; phylum Latescibacterota; class UBA2968; order UBA8231; family UBA8231. Next base: position 3,390 of record DQLG01000055.1, on the reverse strand, counting down.
ACTTGCGCTGATAATACGGCGTCAAAGAGTCTGTTCGACACCTGGGAGGTCGCATATAACCATTATCACAACCGCATGGGGATTGACCTGCCGCAAACCAGAGCCTTGATCGAAACAAAAATCAGGCCCAACGCTCCCAGAGCCGTCTGGAATTTGGCCTACGAGACGTTGACGCATGCGGGGTTTTGAGCATAGTAAAAACTCGCCGAGTATGATCCGATGATCGAGCTTTGATCCAAACGAAAACCCGTGCAAGACCCAGAGCCTTATAGAGAAACTGGGTCATCCACAAACAGCAAAGAAGAGTCAACCATGAGCACTAACCATTGTTATTCAACTCGTCTTCACCGCACTCTGGTCCATTCGCGCAACAAAATGAGCATTATATTGGCGCTATTGCTCGTTGTCGGAGCCGCCTCCGATACCTCCGCACAACAAGCCAAACAACCACAGCAAAGGGATCGAAACTTAGATCCATCCGGTTTCCCCTGGCCGGGCGGTGCCAAAATGGCGCTCAGCCTGACCTTCGACGACGGTCGTTCGAGCCAGGTAACCCACGCAGTGCCCGTGCTGGATTCCCTCAACGCCAAGGCGACGTTCTACGCGCAGCCCGACAATCTACTCGAAGAATTGGAACTTTGGCAGCAAGCCGCCGCCGCGGGGCACGAATTCGGCAACCACACGGTCGGACATCCGTGCACCGGCAACTTTGCCTGGGTCAGATACGACGGCGTCGTGCTCGAATCGTACGACCTCGATAGGATGCGCAGCGAAATCTTGCAGGCGAATGACGAGATCGAAAAACTGCTGGGGGTTCGCCCCGTTAGTTTCGCCTATCCCTGCGGCCAAACCTACGTCGGGCGCGGCAAAAATACTAAGAGCTATGTTCCACTGGTCGCCGAACTCTTCCAGACCGGCAGGCGCTGGCTGGATGAAACCTCGAACGCACCCGACCACTTCGACACCGCGCAGGTGATGGCCATGCGGATGGACGGCGAAGACTTCGATGCCGTACACCGCATGATCGAACGCACCAAACGCAGCGAGAACTGGCTGGTCCTGGCAGGACACAGCGTCGGCGATTCACCCTATCGAACGAATCTCGATATGTTAAGGGCACTGGTGGTCTATGCGCAAGATCCCAACAATGGCGTGTGGCTCGCGCCCGTATCGGAAGTAGCATCCTTTATCGCCAAGGAACAGGCGGCCAAAGAATAAGACTATCGCCCGGCGCTTATTTGCCCTTCCATTCCGGTTTGCGCTTCTCAGCGAACGCTTCCGGACCAGCGATAAAATCCTCCGAGGCGTAGAGCTTCTCGGCCATCGGAAAGCTCTGTCCCACCGCCTCCCACAGCGGCAGTTCCAACCCACGCAACGCCGCCTCTTTGCTGGCGCGCAACGACAGCGGCGCACATTCCATAATCTGCGCCACCCAGCGCTCAGTAGCCGCGTGCAATTCTTCGCCCGAGGTAACTTCATTGACCAACCCCACGCGATGCGCCTCTTCCGCGCCGATAAACTGCCCGGTCAACACCATGCCCATCGCCACGCTATAGGGCACACGGCGCACCAGTCGATGGATGCCGGCGCCATCGGCCATCAGCCCCCGACGCACTTCAGGCAAACCAAATTGCGCATTGTCCGCGGCCAGCACGATGTCGCAGCCCAATACCAGTTCGAGACCACCGCCGACGGCATAGCCGTGGACCGCCGCCAATAAGGGCTTCCAGCAATCCCGGCCACGCTGAAAACCCAATGCCTCATTGGTAACCACTTCGTCGCGATTGTGCTCGCGCACTTTCTCGCCCTGCTCGGCTCGCCACTTCAAGTCAGAGCCGGCGCTAAAAGCACGTTCACCACTGCCAGTGAGCACCGCCATCCAGATATCATCATCGTCGCGCACTCTCGTCCACGCTTCACCCAATTCGTCCGCCATCGGTGGGTGCATGGCGTTGAGCACCTCGGGGCGGTTAAGCGTAATCCAAGCGACGTGGTCTTGCTGTGCAAAAAGTATGTATTCGTATTCAGCCATATATATTCTTATTCCCTTGGAGCCCCACCCAGGCCCTTGTTCTTATTTTGCAATTATAACCTATCGATTTTTTAAAATCGGCTTAATCGTTTTTCCATCGTGCATATCAGCCACAGCTTGGTTGATATCCTCTAAACCGTAAAACGAGACCAGTCGATCAAATGGGAAGCGGCCTCCTATAAATAAATCGATAAGATGGGGAATGAACACGTCGGGCACACTATCACCTTGTACTACCCCCCGCAGGGTGCGGCCAAAAAAAAGGTGGCGCATGGGGATTTGAACTTCGGCATCCGCCGAGCCCCCCCCAACATGGGCACATACTCCCAGAACCTTTAAGCACTCAACCGCCTGCCGCAGCACATCTGGGTTTCCCGTCGTGTCCAGCGAATAGTTGACACCGCCCGGACAGATCTCTTGCACGACCTTTATTATGTCACTCGTCTCCGCGCCATTAATGGCATGTGTTGCGCCGAGTTCACGAGCCAAATCGAGCCGCTGCTGGTTGGTGTCCACCGCGATAATCGTGGTGCAGCCGGCGACCACCGCTGCCATCAGCGCGCTCAAGCCGACCGAGCCCGTGCCGAATATGAGGATCGAGGAACCCACCTCGGCAGCGAGCGAATTGAGCACTGTGCCCGCGCCCGTCTGTATGCCGCACCCCAATGGCCCCAATAATTCGAGCGGTACATCCGGTCTTACCTTGACGACATTGCGTTCGGTGGCGATCGCGTAATCGGCAAAGGACGACTGACCGAAATAATAACCGTGAATCACCTCGCCACCTTGACTGAGCGGCGAGGACCCATCCGGCCTTTGACCGCCAAATGTCAGGGCCATAACATCATCGCAATAAGCCGCCTGTGCATTCTGGCAATTCGGGCAAATCCCGCAAGAATTATACGTCAGAACGACATGATCACCCGGTTGCACCTTGCTTATAGCCGATCCGACTTCTTCGACGACCCCTGAGCCTTCGTGCCCCAAAACAATCGGATGCGGTACTGGTCGGTGACCATGCTGTACCTTTACATCGGTATGGCAGACCCCCACACCCGCGATACTGACAAGTACCTCATTGGCCCTGGGTGATTCCAATTCGACGGACTCAAGGCTAAACGCAGCGGCCTCTTGCCGAAGAAGCGCGGCTTTAACTTGCATGGCTCCCTTGTATCGGCACCCTTTGCATCGCCGGAAGGGACATACCGTCCGCATCGGTGATATTGCAATAGGGGTGACGATCGTGGCCATAACTCACGGCCAACGTTTTGAGTAGGTCCATCGTCTGCCCGGTTTCCAACAGAACGCGATTACCGCGCAACGTAATCTTGTAGAGCGAGGGAGATACCTTGCCTTTG
>DQLG01000789.1 GCA_015660315.1 Candidatus Latescibacterota bacterium | reverse complement strand
CGCGCTCTTTAACGTCGACCGCATGAGCAAGGTGCGGGCCGGGGCCGTAGTTTATGCGCCGGGAGCGATCGAGCAGCCAGCGATCTTCGGGCACAACGACCTGCCGGGCGTTATGCTCGGCTCGGCTGCGCAGCGCCTGGTGCGTTTGTACGCGGTCAAACCCTGCGAACGGATGGTGCTTTTGGCGGCCAATAGCCAAGCCTATGGCGTGGCGTTGGATATGCTTGAAGCCGGGGTCGAGGTGGCGGCCATCGCCGATTTGCGTCCAGGCGGTGAGTCTTCGATTTTGGCTGAGCAAGTCGCTGCGGCGGGCGTGCCGATCCATTGTGGTCACGCGGTTTACGAGGCGGTGGCCAAGGGCAACAAGAGCGGTGTGCGCGGTGCGGTCGTTGCGCCCTTACGCGATGATGGCGAAATCGAGTCGAGCCGTGGTCAACTAATCGCCTGCGATGGCATCGCGGTGTCTATTGGGTGGATGCCCAATGCGGCATTGTTAAGCCAGGCAGGGGTCAAGTTTGCCTATGAGCAGACGCTGCAACAATTGGCGCCGGTCTCAAAGCCGGACGGAATTTTTGTCGCAGGACGCGTGTGCGGTACATATGACCTGGACGCGCAAAGAGCAGACGGGCGCGGCCAGGGAGCGGCAGCGGCTCATTATACGGGCCACAAGGACAAGCAGATTAGCCCCCGGGTGGAACCCTGCAAAACGGCGCACAGCCACCCCTATCCTATTTTTGCTCACTCCGGCAAAAAGAACTTTGTCGATTTTGACGAAGACTTGCATTTGACCGACTTGGCCAATGCGCACCAGGAGGGCTACGACAGCGTCGAATTGCTCAAGCGCTATAGCACCGTCGGTATGGGGCCGAGCCAGGGCAAGCTCGCTAATATGAACGCGATGCGCATCCTCGCCAAGCTCAACGGCGATACGATCGACGAAACCGGTTCGACGACCTCGCGGCCGTTCTACCAGCCGGTAGCACTTGGGCACTTAGCCGGCCGGCGTTTCCAGCCGATGCGCCAGACGCCTATGCACGCTTGGCATGCCGCGCACGACGCGGAATTTTATCACGCCGGCGATTGGTATCGGCCCGAATTTTATCGTCGCGCCAATACGCATCGCGACGAATGTATTTTACAAGAGGCGCAACAAGTGCGCACTGGCCTCGGCATGATCGACGTAGGCACGCTCGGCAAGTTACTGGTCAACGGCCCCGATGCAGTCGAATTGCTCGAACGGCTCTATACCGGCCGCTTCAAGAAACTGGCGGTGGGCCGTTATCGCTACGGGGTGGCGCTCGATGAGAGCGGGGTGGTAATCGAGGATGGCGTGATAGCGCGATTGGCCGAGGATCGTTTTTATGTCACGGCGACCAGTAGCGGTGTTGGCGCGTTCTATCGAGAGATGTTGCGTTGGGCATCGATCTGGGGGTTGCAGGTGACGGTGAGCAATGCGACGGGCCAATTGGCGGCGTTGAATCTGGCCGGACCACATAGTCGCGAGGCGCTGGCCGACCTGACGGATATCGACCTGAGCCCGGAAGCCTTCCCCTATCTGGGGGTGCGCGAAGGGGAGGTCGCTGGGGTGCGGGCGCTGGTGATGCGGGTAGGTTTTGTCGGAGAATTGGGTTATGAAGTGCATGTGCCGGCTTGGCAAGGGGCGCATGTATGGCAGTCGATTTTTGCCGCGGGCGAGCCGTGGGGTGTGCGTGCTTTCGGCGTTGAGGCGCAGCGGCTGTTGCGGCTTGAAAAGGGGCATCTGATCGTCGGCCATGACACCGACGCGTTGACGCACCCCTACGAGGCGGGTTTGGCCTGGTCTATCGGCAAGAACAAACCCTTCTTCGTCGGTCAACGCAGCCTGCTGGTCTATCGCAAGCGTGCAACTAAGAGGGTATTGGTCGGGGTGCGCTGGCCGGATGGTTTTACAGGGCGATTACCCGAGGAATGCCATCTGATTATCAAGGGTGGCCGTATGGCGGGGCGCATTACAAGTATCGCCCCTGCTTCGACCTTGGGTTATCCGTTGGGTATGGGCTTTGTTGAACCGGATATGGCTGAGCCAGGCACGCGCGTTGAGGTGCGCTTGGATGACGGGGCGATGAGTGTCGCCGAAGTGACGGCATTGCCTTTCTACGATCCGGATGACGAGCGGCAGGAATTATGAGCGAAATGCGCAATAGCCCGCTGGACGATCTTATTGCTGAAGTTGCGCCCGAAATCTTAGCGGTCTTGCGCCATCCGACTCAGCTAGTAAAGCTCGGGGTGAAGGGGCCAGGTCTGGTCGCATGGGCCGAGCAGCACGAGATCGAATTGCCGGTCGAGATATACGATACTTTGCTTGTAGGGCAACATGGGGTCCTGGCGCGGGTAGCTACGGGCGAGTTGATTCTGGAGTGCGCGCCCGACGATGCATTGTTAACGCGTTTTGAGTCCGCCTTGCAGACGGTCGATACGGGGGTTTATCGCATTGAGCAACAATCGGTGACCTTGGTATTGGCAGGCGACGCGGCGTTGGGCGTTTTGGCGCAGACCTGCGGAGTGGATTTTGTGGGTGAGTTGGTCGACCGCATGGTGTATACGCGCGTAGCTGGAGTTTCCTGTGGGGTGTTGCCGCGCGAAGAAGGCGGTCAACGAGTCTATCGGCTGTGGGTCGACTACAGCTTAGCGCCCTATCTGTGGGAGACGTTGGCCGAGATTACAGCCGGTCTTACGGTCTGAGGTGGCGGGTTATTTGCGCCAGAAGGTGGGGCTGAACAATACCAATAGGGTGAATATCTCCAGGCGACCAATTAGCATGGCGAAGCACAGGATCCATTTGGCAGGTTGGTTGATATCACCGTAGTGCAGCGCAACTTCGCCGAGCCCCGGTCCGAGGTTGTTAATGCTGGCGGCGACGGCGGAAAAGGCGGTTAGCGGGTCGAGGTTTGTCGCCAGCAGGGCGACGAAGAGCAGCGCGAAGGTGAGGATGTAGACGGAGAAGAAACCCCAGACGGCCTGCATCACACGGTCGGGTACGGGAGTGTCGTTGATCTTGATGGGGATGACGGCATTGGGGTGGATCAGGTGCTTGATCTCGATGTTGCCCTGTTTCAGGATGAGGATCAGGCGGACGATTTTGATGCCGCCGCCCGCCGAGCCGGCGCAACCGCCGGCAAACGAGCAGAGAAAAAGTAAAAAAGGCAGGAAGCCGGACCAGGCCGAATGGTCGGTTATGGCGAAGCCGGTGGTGGTGGCGATCGACACCGTCATAAAAAGTCCATAGCGCAGCGCGGTGACCAGATCGTAACCCTTCTCCATATAAAGCTCGAACCATGCGATCAGCGTGACGGCTAGCAAAATGAGCAAGTAGGTCCGTGCTTCTACATTCTGCAAATAGCCGCGCAGCGACCGATGGCGCAAAACGGAGAAGTGCAATGTGAAGCTGATCCCGGATATGGCAATGAAGCAGATCGCGATTAGCTCGATGGCGGGGTTGTCGAAATAGCCGATACTGGCGTTGTGGGTTGAGAACCCGCCGATGGAAACGGTCGAGAAACTGTGGGCGATGGCGTCAAAAAGGTCCATGCCTGCTAGCCAATAGGCCAGGGCGCAAGCGACGGTCAGGCCGAGGTAGAGATACCACAGCGCCTTGGCGGTTTCGGCGATCCGCGGCGTTATTCTTGAGTCTTTGATCGGACCGGAGGTCTCGGCGCGGAAAAGCTGCATGCCGCCAACGCCGAGCATCGGCAATACCGCGAGGGCGAGCACGATGATGCCCATGCCGCCGAACCATTGCAGCTGCTGGCGGTAGAATAATACGGACTTGGGCAGGTCGTCCAAATCCTGGATCACCGTGGCCCCGGTGGTGGTCAAACCGGAGATCGACTCGAAGACGGCGTCGGTGAAACCGAGTTGCAGGCGCTCTTCCAACATCAGCGGCAAAGCGCCGTAAAACCCCAATACAGTCCAAAACAGGACGGTGACTACGAAACCGTCGCGGATGCCCAGTTCGGCGGGGTTTTTACGTGTCGGTAACCAGCAGGCCAGGCCAGTGCAGAATGTTATGGCGAAGGCGATGAGAAAGGCGGCGCCGGCACTGTCTTGATAGAGAACAGAAACCAGGGTGGGTACCAGCATCGTCGCGCTGAAGACCATCAGCAATACGCCAAGGACTCGAAATACGACTGGTGTCCGCATAATTTATTCCGTGGGGAACGCCCCGATTATTTGCGCCAGGCATCCGGTGAAAATAGCACGATCACAGTGAAAATTTTAAGCCGTCCAAGCAACATAAACAAAGAGAGTAGCCACTTGCCGACCGCAGGCAGGTGCGCGTAGTTATCGGTGGGGCCGACCGAACCCAAGCTGGGGCCGAAGGCCGAAAGCATGTCCAAGCCGAGCAACGACATCGACAGTACGCCGAACAGGAAAAGTATGATAAAAAAATGAAGTAACCCAGCACATTGGTCACGACTTCCCTTGAGACTGGTTCGCCGTTCATGCGCACCGGGACCACCGCTTGCGGGTGGAGGTGGCGCCGCAACTCGTTGAGCACGAATTTGGCCAGCAGATGGATGCGCATTATTTTGATTCCGCCGCTAGTCGACCCCGCACAACCGCCGACGATCATCAGCATGAAGAGCGTGAACTCGCTACTCGGCGACCATAGCTCGTAATCTGCGGTGGCGTAGCCGGTGGTGGTGAGGATTGAGGCGACCTGGAAAAGGGTTTTCTGCAAGGTCGCGATCGGGTCTTTGTCGTAAACGAAAAAAGTGTCGCAGCAGATAAACAGTGTGATCAGGCCGACGAGGCCGATGAAGAACAGGAATTCGTGGTTGCGGATGTGGGCGCGGAAGTCGCCTTTGAGAAAACGGTAGTGGAGCGCGAAGTTGGTTCCGGCGAGCAGCATAAAGAACGTGATCACGCCGTCTATGTAGAAACTGTGGTAAGCGCCAACGCTGGCATTCTGGGTGGAATAGCCACCGGTCGCCATTGTGCCAAAAGTATGACAGATCGCGTCGAAGAAGCTGAGGCCTCCCAGCATCAGCAATAGGGTTTCAATCACCGTGAACAGCATATAGACGCTGCAGAGGATCTTAGCCGTTTCGGTGATGCGCGGGGCGAGTTTGTCGGCCACCGGCCCTGGGATCTCGGCCTTGAACAACTGCATGCCGCCGATGCCCAAAAAGGGCAGGATAACTAATGAGAGCACGATGATGCCCATGCCGCCGATCCAGTGGGTGAGGCTGCGCCAGAATAAGATACCGTGTGGCAGGTGTTCGCTATCGGTGAGTATCGAGGCACCGGTGGTGGTAAAACCGGATATCGTCTCAAAGAAGGCGTCCGTCTCGGAGGGAATGGCGCCGGACAGGACGAAGGGAAAGCTGCCGAAAAAAGATAGGGTAAGCCAGGCGAAGGTGACCACGGCGAAACCTTCTTTGGGCCGCAGGTCGCCGCCGAGGCTGGTCGTCTTATAGGCGCGATGAGTCCGATGACTAGGCTGAGTGCGGCGCTGATCAGGAAGGCCGGTGCGTCGCTTTCGCCATAGTACAGCGAAAAGGGCACGGGCAATAACATGAAGAAGGAGAGGAAAGTCAGTAGCAGGCCGAGTATATGCGTGATTTTGTGAAAATGCATAAGGGCCTCTGGTTTGACGGGGAAATATACGACGGGTTTAACCGCCGAAGATTTTCCTTACTTCCTCGTGGGCGTGGTGGCGGGTGAAGACCACGGCTTTGTCGCCTGGTTCTATGCGCGTATCCCCGTCCGGGATAACCACGCGATCGTCGTGTACGACCGCCCCGATAATCGAGTTGCGCGGCAGGCGGATATTGCGCAAATCCTTTTTGGTAATCTTGCTGCCCCCGCGGGCGATATATTCGACGGCTTCGATATCAAGGCCGGGCAGGCTGGCGATTGAGGCGATGCGCTGGTGGCGTACGTAGCGCTGGACGGCGTTGACGGTCAGCAGTTGTTTGCTCAGTACCGAATCCATGCCAATGGCTGGCGTGATGGGCATATAGTCGACATTGTTGACCAGTGAGATGGTGCGCTCGACCTCGAAATGCTTGGCGATCAGCGTCGAGATGATATTGATCTCGTCGTTGCCGGTGACGGCGATAAAGGCGTCCATGTCGGTAATGCCTTCGACGGCCAACAGGTCGTAGTCGGTGCCGTCGCCTTGGATGACCAGCACGTCTTTGAGCCGGTCGGCGACTTGCCAGGATTTTTCGGTGCGGCTCTCGATGAGCTTAACTTTGCTGTCGGGCGCGACGGCCTGCGCGACAAACTGCCCGGTCAAGCTGCCGCCGAGGATCATTATATTTTCCAGGCGGCGCTCGACATGTCCGGTCAGTTTGATCACGTCGGGGATATAGGCGGGGTCGCTAATGACGAAAATTCGGTCATCGAAGTATAGCTTGGTATCGCCGCTGGGGACGACGGTTTGCTGTTTGCGCTGGATGGCGACGATGCGCATGGGGATGTGGGAAAATTGGCGGCCGACATCGCTCAAGGGGGAATTGAGCAGCGGGCATTGCTCGTCGAGACGCACGCCGAGCAGGACCAGTTTGCCCTCGGAGAATTCGATGATATCGGTGGCGCTGGACTGGCGGATCAGCCGGACGATGGCGTCGGCAGTTTCTTTTTCGGGGTGGATGAATTCGTCGATACCGAGCTCTTCACGACTGAAGATAAAATCGGGCGAGGCGAACTCGGGGTTGCGGATGCGCGCGATAGTGGACTTGACGCCGAGCTTCTTGGCAAGACGGCAGGCCAGCAAATTGACTTCGTCGTTGGTCGT
>DQLG01000326.1 GCA_015660315.1 Candidatus Latescibacterota bacterium | reverse complement strand
TTCGAATGCAACCGAGACTCGATAATGAAGATCGAGGAAATCATCAACAAAGTCGAAGCGGATACGGTCTATACCCATTGGGGCGAAGACACGCACCAGGACCACCGCGCCATAGCCCGGACGGTGGTCCCCGCGGCTCGTCGGGTCCCCAATTTGCTTTATTTTGAGGGATTTTCGGCCCAGCAATTCAATCCGACTACTTTTGTCAATATCGGCAAGGTGATAAATCAAAAGTTGGGGGTTTTGGAAGCCCATGCCTCTCAGCTCGAAAAGACCAACATAGAACATCTAAATATCGTCGATATCGCACGTTCGGCGGCCCATTTCCGTGGTATCCAGGGCCGAGTGACTTTTGCCGAAGGTTTTATGGCGGTGCGCCATTTTATCGACTTTTGAAGAAAGTGAGCTAATTATGACTGCAATGCCTCTCCCACAGTTGCGCCTTGAAGTGCCCATGAACGACCTTGACGCACAATACCGGCAGATCAAAGGAGAGGTCGATGCTGCCCTGGCCCGCGTTATAGAGGAGCAATCGTTTATCCTCGGTCCGCATGTGCAGCGCTTTGAAGCCAACTATGCCGATTATTGCAAGGTTGGCCATTGCATCGGTGTCAGTAGCGGTACCGACGCCCTAGTGTTAGCCCTGCTCGCCGTCGGCGTCGGGGAGGGCGACGAGGTAATCGCGCCCGCATTGACTTTCGGAGCGACTATCGAGGCTATTTGCCAGGTGGGTGCGCGCCCGGTGCTCTGCGATATCGATCCCCAGCACTACACTATTGATCCCGAACAGGTCCGCCGTTGTCTCAGCGACCGCACAAGAGCTATCGTGCCGGTGCACCTTTATGGCCAGGTGGCCGATATGGATGGGTTAAACGCTTTGGCAGTGGAACGTGGCTTGGTTTTAATCGAGGACGCCGCGCAAGCGCAGGGTGCGCGTTTTCGCGGCGAACCGGCCGGATCGTTGGGCCGAGTCGGGTGTTTTAGTTTCTATCCGGGTAAGAATTTGGGGGCTTATGGTGATGCCGGCGGCCTTACCACCAACGATGAAGTATTGGCGGAGCGGCTGAAGCGCCTGCGTAACCACGGTCAAGTCGCCGGTGATAAATTCAACTACCGAGAAATTGGTTTCAATGCGCGAATGGATGGGTTGCAGGGGGCGGTGCTCAGTACTAAACTGCCGCATTTGAACGATTGGAACGAAAGGCGCCGCGTGATCGCGACCCGCTATTGCGCTGAATTGGCTGGCTTAGACTGCATGACTCATCCGGTCGAAGCACCGCATGCTCACCACGTCTATCACCTCTATGTAGTGCGGGTGCCCGACCGTGATGCTTTGGCCGCCTCGTTACAGGCCGCCGGAGTCGAGACCGCCGTGCACTATCCGCATCCGATGCATCTCACACCGGCCTTCCGCTTGCTCGGTTGCGGCGAAGGCAGTCTGCCGGTATCGGAACAAGTTTGCCGTGAGATCCTCTCGTTACCGCTTTATCCTGAAATGAGTGATGAGCAGGTGGATTGGGTTATCGATGCGGTCTGGCGCCACTACGTTTGAGCGCAGTGATTCCCCATTCGCGGCCGACGGTCGGCGAGACCGAAGCCAAGGCTGTTTACGAGATTGTTTGCTCGGGCCAGTTGGCCCAGGGCGCAGAAGTTGAAAAATTCGAAAGGGAAATGGCGGCTTTTACCGGCCGCCGCTATGGGGTGGCGGTCTCTTCCGGGACAGCCGCTTTGCATTTGGGGCTATTGGCACTGGGGGTGGGGGCAGGTCAGGAAGTTATCGTGCCCAGTTATGTGTGCACCGCGCTCCTGCACGCAGTGTGGGGCGCAGGAGCCGTGCCGGTGGTATGTGATAGTGAGCCTCGCTCGGGCAATATTGATCCAGCAGGAGCGCGACGGGCATTGGGTAGCCATACGGCTGCGATAATCGCGCCACATATGTTTGGTTTGCCTGCTGAGATCGAAGAATTGGCGTCGCTGGGAGTCCCGTGCATAGAGGATTGTGCGATGAGCATCGGGGCGAATTTCATGGGGCGACCTTTGGGAAGCTTCGGCGAGATTTCGATTTGCTCTTTTTATGCCACTAAAATGTTGGCGGCCGGGGAGGGGGGCATGGTACTGACGGATAGCGAAGACTTGGCGTCTACCGTCCGTCAACTTCGAGAATATGATGGAGTACCGGCCAACCGACTGCGTTTCAATAGCAAGATGACTGATATGGCCGCGGCCCTGGGGAGGGTTCAATTGGCGCGATTACCCGAGTTTGTCGCCCGACGTCGTGCCTTGGCTGCCCGATACAACGAGGCTTTCGCTGAAAGTTCGCTTGAAACTCCGCTGGATTCCTTGCAGCACATTTATTATCGTTACGTTGTTAAGGCGGGCCAACTTGCCAGTACGTTGATTGCCGAGTTGGAGCGAGAGGGGGTGGCAGCGCGTCGGCCGATATATAATCCATTGCATCGGGAATTGCGTCGGGATGACCAACTCTTTCCTGGCGCGACCGATGCGCATGCGGTTGATGTGTCACTGCCGCTCTATCCGGCCCTCAAAGACGAAGAGGCGCAACAGGTCATAGCGGCCGTATGCGCAGCCACGGCGAACTACTGAGGCCATAGCGTGGAAACGGAAGAGCGTTTATCCCTTTTCAATATAGACAAAATCATCCTCTTGCTCTTTGTCGTTTTCTTACTCACTGGCGAAGCCCAAGTCCTGCTCAATAATTCTGGTTTAAAATGGGCGTATCTGCTGCTTTTGTCCTTTGGCATTGGCTATATTTGCACGCCATTGGTCCATTGGCTTGCACATCGCACGGGGGCGATCGACATGCCGGCAGGTCGCAAGGCACACGGGGCGCCTACCGCTTTGCTTGGGGGCATGGCGGTGTTTATCGCCTTTGCCTTGACGGTGCTGGTCAATTT
>DQLG01000373.1 GCA_015660315.1 Candidatus Latescibacterota bacterium | reverse complement strand
GGAGAGCTTGGCGCTATTGGCCGCGGCGACCATAAAGAAGCCCTTGAGCTCGTGGTGCCAGCCGTACGACAGCCCCATGGCGATATTGCTCTGCGCGGTGGCGTATGGCCCGAGTACGTTGCCGACGAAGGTTTGACCTATTAAAGGCGCTCGGCTGAAGAGCAGACCGCCTTCCATGATGATACGGGTGATACCGGTATAGAGGATCAACGTTGCCAGTATAAAGAGCGCTACCGTCGGGAGGTTCATGCCGGCGCGCCACATCCAGAAGGCGATGTAAAGCAGGGCGAGTCCGCCGCCGAAGACGATCATACGATAGGACATCAATTCGTTGGAATCGTCGATGGTTGGGTCATCGTGGATGGCTTTGCGCCAAATGGTGCCGAGGTGCTCGCGCGCCATCCACAGCATACTGGAGACTAACACGATCATCGCACCGAAGGACTGCCAGCCGATGGCCGGATGACCGAGGGTATAGACGTCGCGGTTGGCGATGGTATAGCCGAAGCGATTAAACAGGCCTTCTTGCACCATGGTCAGCAGGGTGAAAAACCACAGGCTGAAGGAGACATCGAGGTTGACGAAATAGGTCAGCCCAACGATGGCCCAGTTGATATTGGTGTTGATCGCGGGAAACTCGCGACCGATGCGGATCGGATCGGATAGGTCACGTGGGATCGGCGGGAAGGCCGGCGTGAAATAGGTGACAACATTCCACATGACGATAAAGAAGGGGATGCCGAAACCGATCCAGAAGGCGGATTTGCGTACAAAGCCGGGCCAGTTGGAGCCGGGCGGTGGTGAGATGAGTTGTTGCGGCAACTCCATCAGCGCGAAGGGCAGACGCTCGTATTCAACCCACTGTTTGCGCAGCGCGGAGACGATGCAATGACACAGGAAGAAAATCGCCATCACTAGGCTGGTCCACCAAAAGAGCGGCCCGACCCAGGCGCCCCAAGGAATCGCCTCACCGGCGGGTATGCCATTGTAGAACCATTTGAGCGCGATCATATCGTTGGGCACGAGCCATTGCTGGATATGTTCGACGACTTTTGCCTGCCACTGGTTTTCAGGCGAAGCAAAATACTGCGGCGCGCCGATGACGGCGATCATATAGGTAGAGGTGCCCCAAGTGGGCACGGAGGCACCGACCAGTGACATGGTGAAGATCAGGCCGAGTTCGGTGGTGCTGAGGCCTTTTATTTTTAGAAAGGTTTTGAGGGCGGCGTTGAGAAAGACGAGTCCAGTGAAGATGAACATGACGCTCAGGGGCAGATAACTGATGGCCCATTGCGACGATTGGAGGATGAACATGCTGTAGGGGGCGCCGACGTTGATCAGAACAACTAGGCTTAGGCCGAGTAGAAAGGCGCGCAGTGGGAATTTTTTGGTGGTAGGTTCAGTCACTTTTAGCTTTTAACTTTTAAATTGTCTTTTTTTAAATTTCGCTTTTCGTGCGATGTCTTTGCGGCCGACCGCATCACTTCTCTTGTTTGTCCTCCGACCTTACACAGCCTCCATCCCGTACTCCGCTTCCACCCGTCCCTGGTACTCTCCGCGAATCCCCGCCGGCAATGTCCGCCAAACCAAGAACCGCTTTCGCAGTACATTGAGAAAGTTGCGGTTCATCCGTTGCCAAGAGACCATATCGCCGCTCAATCGTTCGATATTCGTCTCAATCTTATAGATCCGATGTTCCCCTGTGGGAATCGCCCGCAAACGCACGATCTGGCTAATACCCAGATCATAGGGGGCTAGCCAAGTCCGCATCGCAATCTCGTAAGACGGCTTAGCACCAATTTCGCTTTCGTTGACGGACAGTTCGACCTCGCGCGCGATAAAATCACCAACTGATCCCTCGCCATAGGCGACGAAGACCGTTTTTAAATAGACGTACATGCTCGCTACTTCGGCACCGCCGATCGTAAAGGGGAAATCAAACGACCAATGATCCCCTTCTGGCACGGGGAATTCCCATTGCCGCGTCACGTCGGGCACCGCCATGCTCGCGGCTAAACGCGCCGGATAGAGCGTCGACAGATATACCGTGCCGATGACGACGACCGTGGCCCAGACGGCGGAAAGGGACGAGTAGTTGAGGGTCAGGCCGCCCAGTAGGTCGTATTGCAGCATCAGCATATGCGAAATCTGGCCGATGATATAACCGGCTACCGCGCCGAAAGTGGCGAAGACCGTCGACTCGGCCAAAAAGAGCATGCCGATATGGCTCGGGGCCAGGCCGACAACGCTGTAGATACCGATTTCGCGCGCGCGCTCGTAGACTGCGCCGGTCATGGTGTTGAGGACGATCAGCGCGGCGATCAGCACTGGAATAAAGAGTTGGCCGGCGCCGCTGATCTCGGTTGAGCCGATTGAGCTATAGGCGACGACCTTGTCGCCCTTGCTGACGAAGAGCGTCAGGGCGACCCGCGACATAAAGGATTCGACGCGCTGGGTGAAGTTTTTGTCGCCGGCATCAGCCGCAACGGCGATCGAGCGCAGACGGCCGTCCATATTGATGACGCGCTGGTAGGGCAGAAAGATGGTGTTGGTCACCTCGAGGTGATTGAAGGTCTCGACGGTGGTCGAGGCCTGGGTGCGCGGGTCCTCGGTGTTTTCGCGAGTGATCAGCGCGGCGTCTTTGACGGTATCGACGGGGGTGAGGACCTCGCCATCGAGATCGCTGACCTCTTTTAGCGTGGCGCTGTTGAAAATCCCGATGACCTGGTATTCCTCGCCGTAAAGTGAAATTTTTGCCGTGCCGACATCAACGGGTACGATGCCGACGAGCGCGGCCAAAGAGTCGGGCAGGATGACGGCGTTTAAATCATCGGCGTTGAAGAAACGGCCGGCGGTCAGGTGTTGATCGATGCCGGTTACCTGGGTCTCTTCGGGCTGCATGCCGACCAATCCGTGTGCGAAACTGGTCAGACCGGATTCAGTCGAGGTGAAATTAATATAGGCCTTTTCGGATTCGACCGGGGACAAATACCAGGCGCGCGGCACGACGAGGGTGCGGTCGCTGAAGGCGCTCTTGACGTATTGGAGGGTGGACTCCTGCATGCCGCGCCAAGCTCGGTCGCGCACTAGCGCGCCCTCGTAGATCGGCGTGGTGTCGCGCGGCAGACGATAGAAGTCGAGGCTCGATTTGATCGAGGTGAAGGAGTTGACGGTAAAGGTCAACAGCGTCAGGGTCGCGGCGGTGAGCGCGGTGCGCATTTTGCGTTTGCTGAGGTTGGAAATGCCCAACAATACGGCGGCGAAACTGGCGGATAGGCGGCCGACATCGGTCTCGTGGAGACCGGCGGCGGCGCCCCGGCGTTTGGCCAGCAGGGCCAGGAAGCGGCTAATGACGATGGAGACGACTAAGAGCCCCAGGGCCAGGATTACAAAGGCCAGAAAAATAATATAAGGCGAGGTGCTTAGCTTGAAGGCCGGGTGCACCCAACGCAAGATCAGAAAGACGCCGACGAAGAAACCGGCAAACCCCATGAGTTGTCGACGGACATCGGGGAAACCGAAAAAGAAGCGCTCGCAGAAAAAGGAAAAGGGCAAGATCAGTGCGAAATAGAAGATGACCGCGCGCACCGTGTCGTTGGCGGTGGATTTAATTTCTGGGTAGATGCGGGCTTCGAGGCCCAGTGCGCGGCGCACCGCGCTTTGATAGCCGGTGTAGTCATAGCTGGCGAGTTTTTCACCTGCTTCGACTAGGGCTTCACGGGCTTCGCTATGCATCGCTTGTAGCTCGTCGAGCACGATGCCATGGCGAGCCATCTGCTTGATGCGCGCCTCGTCGAGAGTCCAGATATCGCGTGCGGCTTGTAGCGCCGGGTAGGGGATGAAGCCTTGGTCGACGGGGAAGCCTCGGCCCTGGGCGCGTTGGATGGTCTCAAGGTCCACCGTCGATGGGGCGGGCGGGTTGACGAAGAGGTCGGAGTCGGCGTTGGTCAGCATATAGCGCACGCCGGACAGTGCGCTCTCGCCGCCGAACCCGGCTTCGCCGGCGAGGATCTTGATGCGGGTACCGGGTTCGGCGAAGACGACGCCGGCCTGCACGACCCGGTCCTGCGAGCTGCTCTGATTTTCTATATAGCTGAGCGAGAAGGAGCGCGGCGGCGCGTCGTTGGCGCCGAGCACGTTGATCCGGTCCATCGCCGAGAGGTAGCGTGGGTCGACGACTTCGAGGAAACTCAGCGCCCGGCAGTGGAAGAGCACCTGCAGCATGCGGTTTTCCCACCAGCCGTAGGGTTGCGTGCCGGGGTAGGTCTTGTCGCCTTCTTCGCCGAGGTCGGGGGCTGAGGTAATGCGGCCGTAGTCGTCCAACTGGAAAGCCTGGATCTTGTTGGCGAAACGGTTGCGCATGATGTCGAATTTGAAGTAGCCGGTCTCGTCCCCTTCGGCCTGCGCGTGGGTAGTGATCAGTGTGCGCACGCCGGCGACCGAATTGGGCCCGGGTTGTAAGTAGGTGACCAGGGCGCCGGGTACCGGGGCCTTGGGCACGGCAAAATTGACGTCGCGGTCGAACCAGTAGATGTTGCCTTCGAGGCTGTGGCCCCAATCGCGCAGGGACAGCTTGGTGTCGTTGAAAAAATCGGGATCGGAAGTGGCCTTGAGTATTAGTCCGGCGATGGTGCGGGTTTGCTCGGCGAGGTTGTCGAGTTCGACGAATTCGAGTTTGTCCAGCGGCGTGTCGACGCGTTGGCGCAGTTGGTTGGGCGTGACGAAGGACAGGGCTTCTTTGCCGACGAAGGCCGAGGCCTCGCTGTCGAGGGCCAGACGCGTGGGCATAAAATTCTTCCATACCCTTTTCTTGGGTGCGACCGCGTCCTGATAACGAGTCGAGTCGGCGAAGATCTCGCGATTATACTGCCCAAAGCGCGTGGAGTAATGCGCCATCAGGTTCTTCTGGTAGGCGTTGTTGCCCCAAACGGAGTTATAGAAGGTACCCATGGTGAAGGTGCCGACTTGAGCGTTATGGCTCGAAAGATCCAGCCCGATGAAGAGGCGAAAGTCAATGTGGTCAGCGGGCGGAATTTTATCGCGAAAATACTCGCTGGTGCGTGCGTGCCGGTAGAGAAAGTCGTTGACACCGGCGAGGCCCTCGAAGTGGCCCGGTGTGGCGAGAAAAACTACGGTGTAACGGGTGTCTTCTTTGACGAGCAGGCGCGCGACCTCCAACAGGGCGGCGATGCCGGTGGCGCTTTCGGCACCTGGCGCCAGGGCCGGGACGACAGAGATGGCGTCGTAGTGGGCCTGGATGACTATGACTTGGTCTTTCCATTGCTGGGTCTTTTGCCGCTGGCCCAGCGGCATGTTTTCGGCTAGCCCGGGCAGGACAGCGAGCAGGTTGCGCGCTTCGACCTGTTGCCAATCCATGCGCGCGTCGAGGTGGACTTTGCTCTCGCCGGTCTTGGCGTGTTCGTGCAGAAGCTCCGCGTCGGCTGTTTCGAGCCAGAAGCGAGGAATGTCGACGGGGACCTGGAGGAACTTTTCGGCGGCTTCGCTGCGGGTGACGCGCCCGTCGTCGTAGAAGAGTATGGCCGCTGCGCCCAGCGCGCGTGCTTCGACATAGGCGTTGCCCGAGCCGAAGCCCATCAGCGCGATACTACCTTCCAGTCGCTTGCCGTCCATCGCCTGCAAGTCGCCGCGTCCCAAGTCGACTAGGTGGCCGTTGAGACCGTTCGGAGGCAGGGAAGTCGTGCGCACGTGATTGGGCCAAAGGCCATGGATCGGAACGGTGGTCCCAGAGGTGTTGATGCGGAGCTTGCCGCCGCGGTCGATTGGAACTGAGAGGGGGAAGGATTCGCTGGCGACCTCCAGCCCGAGGCGGCGGAACTCGTCTTCTATGTAGTGTGCGGCGTTTTCCGCGCCGGGATAACCGGTGACGCGGGAAGCGTCACTGGTTAGGGCTTGCAAATGACGTTCTATACCTGCGGCGTCGATTTGCGATACCGCGGCGTGGATCGAGGGGTTTTCGGCGTATGTCGACTGTTCGCTCAGCGCTTCCCAGCCGATGGCCTTTTCGATCCAACGCGTGATTGTCGCAGGGTCGAAGAGCGTGACGGAAAGCAGGAAGAGGGTCGCAGTAGCGAGTAGGAGTATTTTCTTTAGCATGTAGCAGCCGAGAGTGGTTCACCGGCATAGAAGCGGGACAGGCCACGGCCTGCCCCGCAATGGATCTCTTTGATTATACTGCGACCGGGCGCGCTAATTTGCGGCCAATTTCTCGATATTTTTGACTTTTTTGATATCGCGTTTGAAGCGGAAGCTGAGGTCGATAGTTTCCACAGGCTCGTTGCGGTAGTTGTAGCGCAGGCCGAATTCGGGAATCCTGACCGCGATCTCACCGACGTCGTCGTGGATCTTAGAGAGGACCACGTAGCCTTCGACCTCTTGGCCGGAGAAGCAGAACTCGTCATCGGGGTATTTGGCCTGGGTGTAGAGATCTCGTCGTTCTTTGTAGCGCAGATAGCCCAGGCCGTTGAAGGCGAGGGGGTAACGGCGGAAATACTCTTCGGCGTCGTAGTCGCCCCAGGGGTAATAGTGGCGGCCGTTGGCCGATTCGACGGTGATCATCAACGGATCGAGCTTGACCTTGGGGTATTCGTAGTTCTTGATCGTGATCTTGAAAATAGACAGCCGTTGCGGTGACTTGCCGGTGCGCCCGTCTATCCAGTTGCCGTAGGTGAAGGGGTTCGACGGCAATTCGTCGGAGGGGCCGCTGGCATCCGAGGATTGTGCCGGATATTGGCGGTTGATCTCCTCGTCGGTCATCGGACGGACAGACACCTCGAGGCGGTTTTGCACGAAGGTAACCGTGCCGTCGTCAAGGATATCCATCCTCGTGCTTTCGCCGACGGTTTGCTGTTGCGCGGCCTCTAGGGGCTCGAACTTGCCCGGAATCAGATAGTGGCCGCACCCTATGAAGAAGGTCAGAGTGGCCAGCGAAAAGGCAAAGCTCAAGATGTTTTTGCACGTGCGCATCGGGGTGCTCCTCTCTAAACGACTATAGATCCACCGGGCTTTTGGCCTGCCTTCTGCGGGAGACAAATTCCCCGAGAAGTTCATCATTCACCGCAACGATGGCGGCGTGTCGCTGGCGCAATTGCTCGATGTAACGGTCGAACAGGGGCGCGGCTTTGGCGTCGCGCAGGTCCTGGACGACCTGGTTTTGTAACGCTTCCCTGTTTCCGCCTAGACTCGCGTAGCGTTCTTTATTGGCTTCGTAGAAGGCGCCGAATTCGTTCTCGTCGATCTGGACCTGCGAGAATATCTCGCGATCCGACAGGGCTTCGATCAGTTTCTGCTCGCGCAGTTTTTCGCGCCGGGCCTGTAAAGCCTGGTACAGGCCGTGCTGTTTGGCTTCTGCCGACAGTAAGCGGTCGGCGACAAAGGCCCGGGTGACTTTGAACCCGAGGGCGTCAACCGCGTCGGGCAACCGTTCGCCGCCTGCTCCGAGCCGTGCGAGGGCTTGTTGGTAATCACCGAAACTCCAATCGCCCAAAGTACTACTGACCAAGCGAAGGTCCGGTTGTGCGCGACCGGTGACCGTCTGCCGCAAGCCACTGGTGTCCAGGCGTACGGCGTATTTACCGGTTAAGTGTTCTAGGTAGGCCAAATTGGCCTGCTGCTTTTTATGTTGCGCGAGGGCCGTCTCGACGAGTGGTCGGCGGTCCTCCAGAGATACCGCACGCGTCTCGGCGAGACCCATCACCATATACTGCCCATCCGCCTCGATTAGCTCGACGGTTCCCTCTGCGAGCAGAAAGAGCGCGGCCAAACGCGGGTCGCCGGCGTTAAACGCGTTGAGCCAACCGCTTGCGCTCCAGTTGGCCAGACCGTATGTCTCGCCGAGTTGGGCGAATCCCACGTTTTCACGGGCCTTTTGCAGCGCTTCCAGGGCCTGGGCCCTGTCGGTGAGCATGAGGCGGTTGAGGCGAATCTCGCGGTTGGCGCCGGCTTCGGCGAAAAAATCTGCCAATTCGCCTTCGGTCCACTTGAGTGCCTCGCCCATTTCGCGTGCCAGCAACTCTTCAACCAGTTGATTCCGTTCCCAAGCCACGATGCTGGCCACGATGGTCTCTTCGAGGCCCTGTGCCCGAGCTTCAAAGAGCAGCAGTTCCTTGTCGATGAGAACTTGGAACTGACGCCGCCAATCTTCCAGGGTCTTGGCTTGGGTCCCGCCGGGCAGCCTTGCAAGAGCTTGCGTGAAATCTTGTTCGCTTATGTTTGTTTCGCCCACCCGACCTAGGATTATCGCCGGTTGTTCTTGCGGCGTATCAGCGCAGGCTAGTAACCCCAAGCTCAGGAGGACGGAGCGTTTCCAGTCAGCCAATGTTGGGGCTTAGAAGCCCCATCCTCTCCTTTCGGCCGGCCGGCCGCCCAGGCGTTCCTGTTCGAGACCAGCGAAGAGTTCGATAAAGGCGATGGTATTGCTTACGTCCAGGTCTTGCAGGTTGCCGAAGTTGATATCGTTGACCTGGAAGCCGACGTTGGAGGTGATGCTATAACCTTGGTATTGTACCCTGTTGGTATACTGTAGGGTAAAGACCTTGCCGATGAAATCGTCGATGTATTCGGGCGGCAGCGGGTCGGGTATCGCTTCGGTGTTGCGGAAGATGATTGCTTCGACACCGACCTCGACCCGGCTTTTGGTTAAGACTGGGAACACGGCGGAGAGCGAGATGATTTCGCTCAACTCGTTGATCCCGAGCTGCGAGGTCCGCGGCTGGCTGCGTTTGCGCCATATGTTTTTCCAGCGCGGGATCAGGGTGATATTGCGCCCTATCTCGACGGGATAGTCGGCCTTGTTGATGACACCGATAAAGGAACTATCATCGAGGCGGTCGGCGGCCGCGCCGCGTTGTTTGAAATGGTCGAAGCGGAGCTTGTTCATAAAGGTCAAGTTGCCGCGGGTATATTTCCAGCCGACGAAACTTTGGTTGACCATGGTATCTTCGGTGATCATTGGATCATCGAAGGGCTGCAGGCCGCCGATGGAGCCGGGGCGCTGGACCCATTGCAGCAAATTGTCGGAGATCGTGTCCTCGACGAATTTGAGCACATGAAAAACCTCGAATTTGCCGATCCCGGGCACGTCGCGCAACCCGCTGACCATCAGGTAGAGGGCCTCGGAGGTCTCTTCGCCGGCGATTAACCATTCGTGGTTGCGGCCGGCGGTGATATTGACACCGGGGTAGAGCTCGCCGCCGCCGTAGATGTTCCAGCCGCGGTGGCCTTTTTTATATGGGTAATCGGCTTCTTCGTCGTTCTCGAAACGGTCGACTACGGTATTGTGGTTCATATCGACGCCGAAGAGAAAGTCCGGCGGATCAATATAATGCCGTAGGAAAGGCTCTTCGTAGTCGGGCGTGAGGTTGACGTTCTCGTTGAAATCGGTGATCAAGTCGTTGTTTTCATCGAGACCGGGGAAGACGGCATTGTCGCCGCCGCCGCCGCCGAAACGCGGCCAATCGACGAGTTGATCGTTATCGTCGTTGTCGTCGATATACTCGAACCAGTTCTGTCGTTGGTTCTCGTAGTCGACGAAGTCGTTCTGGTCGGTGATATAACCGCGCGTGGCATAGTCGTGGTCCATGCTGAACGCTTCGCCATAACTGAACCAGCGGCCGGAGCGGCGGGTGGCGTTGAAGAACCAGGCGTCGGCGGTGACTTCACCTTTTTTGAGGTTGCTCAGCTTCTGGATGTTGATGTTGGGATAGCGCTGGAACTGGGTGTTGCGCGCGAATTCGCCGCGCACCTCCATGCCCCAGACGTCCTCGACGACGAGGTCGACGCTGGCGATCTGGTTGGCGGAGGGCAAACCGTAGTCGAAGCGGACAACGCGTTGGTTCGTATTGTCGCGGACATTGCCTTCGGCGCGGGTGACCGGCAGGAAGATCGGCTGGCCGTTGATATTGGTCTGTAGGTTAGAAGTCATTTCTACGCGATAGTCGTTGGAGAGCACCATAGCGAAACTAACCTTCTGCACCACCAGCGGGTCGGGGACTCGGTAACGCAAGAGGATTGGTGCCTCTTCGAGTGCCTCGAGAAAGCCTTCACGCTGACGACCACCTTCAATGGTGGGGTTGACCGGCATGATTTCACCATCGACGATCATCTGCGACGAGAAAAAGAGCGCGCCTGAGCCATCGCCGGGCGAGTCATCGGCGATGCGGACGACGATCTCGGTGACATTGCCCGAATTCTGGCTGCTGGTTAACAGACCGGCCCGGCTATTCTCGGAGAAATCGCTGCTCGAGGAGCCGAAGTTGGTATTGACGAGCGTCGCGCCGAGATTGATAAAGTCGCCGATCTGGGTAGTGCCGCGCAGGCCCATGAAGTTGGTGTAGTCGGTTTCCTGAACGCGGTTCGAGCCTTGAACCACACGCACCGGCTCACTAACGCGCGAGAGTAACACGGTGGCTTCGTATTTGTCGGAAGCAAAATCCCACTGGACGCCGTTGAAACGCGAACGGCTAAAGGTCAGCGGGGTCAGCGTAGTGCGGATCCGGTCACCGACGGTTAGCGAGGTGAAATACTGGCCTTTGGAGTCGGAGGCGACGACCAAGTTTTGAAACCACTGGCCGAAACGGGCGTCTTTAAAGACGGTGCTACCGAAGGCCAAAGGCTGCTGTTGGCGCCACTCATAGATGCGCCAACCGCGTGTGATGTAGTTTCCAAAGATGTCGTACTGCCCCAAGCCTTCGAGTTGGGTACTGACATAGCGCTCATAGGGCTCTTTGGCGTAGTTGGTGTATTTGTAGCCGCCCCAATCATAAATGTAGTAGAGGTCTTGGGGTACATACCATTTGCGCAGGGTCGGGATCAAGGGGTCGAAACCCTCGATACGAACCTGTGAAGTGGCGCCGCGTTCGCGGCCCGGGGTCGCCGCCTGGACGCTGGACGCCGCGATGGCAAATACTGCCACGGCAATACCCCAGAACGAAACTTTGCGCATAACAACCCTCCCTTAGGCGATATTCGCGTTCGGTATACTATTCAGTTTTTAGCAGCAAGACGATCGGCTGCGGTTGGAATAGATCCGCACCAGTCTGCGACCGTTCGCGCTTACATGTAGCCGCCGGCCGCTGATCGGCGCCGCGGCGGGTAAAATCTAATACACTACGGCGACGCTGCGCATTTGTGTGGCGTCGCCAGCGTCGGTGTTGGCTTCTAGGCGAATCAGATACAGGCCCGGGGGCACCGTCGTGTTATCGTCGGCGCGGCCATCCCATGCGACCTGGTTGGGGCCGGAACTGTCGCGAGCGTCGTAGAGGCGGCGCACTTCGCGGCCGCTGAGGTCGTAGATGATGACCTGGATACCGACTGGGTCGGTGGCCTTGAGCAAGACGTATTCGAGCGCGATTTGGTCGTTGATACCGTCGCCGTTGGGCGTGATGATATCGGACGAGAAATCGACGCCGGTAAAGAGTTTGTTGTCGATCCGGGCGCTGACGACCAGCGTATTGTCGACGGCTTCCTCGTTGGCATTGCCGAAGATGATGCGCTGCGGAAAGGCGTCCGACTGGCTGTCGGCGACCTCGCCGCGGAACTCGGTGCCGGAGATCGTCATCAAGCTGGTAAAACGTACATCAATGGCTTGGCCGCTGCGGGTGATGCGGTTGTTGGGAAAGGCGACCTGCAGACGGCCGTCTGCGCCCTGCCAAGTAAAGTCGTTGATTTCAATCCCGTCAATGCTTAAACCGGTAGCCCGGGCGGCGAAGGGCGTGCGGATGATTACCGTATCGAAACCGCGTTTATCGTTCGCGGTGACCGAACGCAGGTGATAGGTGAAATCGTTTTCCTGGCCGAGGATCGCGGTAGTCGGGCTGATTTCGGCGATGACCGAGTCGGCGATAGCCGGCGTGGTGTAGCTTATGACGACGGAATCGACGACCGCCTTATCGAGTAGGCTACCGGACAGCAGCTTGAACTGAAACTGGAAGTAGCGCCTGTTGTCCGGCGCGTTGATTTCGGCGTTCTCAAGCTGCGCGTAGGGTGGTGACCAGGTACTCCAGTCACGGGTATTTTCACGGATGATGCCGGCGTATGAAGGATCGAGCGTGCGGTCGAAATTGTCGAGCGATACTTCCTCGAATTCGCCGGGGATACCCGTCTGGCTGAAATATAGCGAATCGTTGGCGACATAGCCGGTTTTGGTGCTGAACTGTGTTTTGGCTTCGCCGTTGATGCTGGTATAGACATTGACCGGACCCATATTAGCGGCGTCGCCCAAGTCGATCACTCGGGAGATATATTGGGCAAAGGGCGTGACACCGAGCCCGAAGACCTCGAGATCGCCCATCTGGAAACCGCGTTCACCGGTGCTGCGCAACTTGAAGTAGCGGACCTGGGTCGGCGAGAAACTGAGGTCTAGTTCGGGCAGACCATGGGAGCGGTCCTGGGCGATCAGCGAATAGACCGGCTTGTCGCCGATGAAATTGAGTGAGTCGCCGTCGTTGACGTAAAATTCGTATCCACGCAGCGAGCGCTCGTCATCGTTGAGTACGCCGCGATGGAGGAAGATACGCTGAAGCACGAAGACGGCGCCCATGTCGACTTCCAACTCGGCGCCATTGGTATTGGTATAGACGCGCCAGCCAGTGGTATACTGTTCGTCGATCAGTTCCTTGAGGATCTGGTTGGAGCGCGCCGCTGCAGTGCGCACCGAGGTAGTCGCGGTGCCGCCGAGTTCCTTGATGCGCGGCAGGAGATTGGCCTCCGGGTCGGCTTCTAATGGGGAGAGCCCGTTTTCGTCGGTCACTTCAAGGGCATTGAAGATCAGCGAATTCTTCTCCCATTCAAGACCGTCGTTGCCACCGATTTTGAGCCGTTGCACTTGGGCTTGGCCGGAGCTGCTGAATCCGATAAGCAAGGCAGCTAATATGTATGCGGCGCGGAGCATAATCGTTCCTCTTCTTACTCGAAGAAAATTAGTCAATTTTCATAGTCGTACGAGCACAAAATATATGCATTATTCGCGATTTTGGGCAGGCCTTACTTAATAGGCCACAGGGACAATCCGCTGCGCGGTTTCAGTCTGGGAATCACCTTCGATCTCGATTTGCACCAGATAAGTGCCCGGAGCGACGGTCGAACCTTCGTCGTCGCTCCCGTCCCAGGTGAAGTTATAGCGTTGTGCCAGACCGTCTTCGCTGGTCAATTCGTGTATTTTGCGGCCGGCCAGATCGTAGACCTGGACCTTGATCGGACGCGGTGTCACCAGCTTGAGTGCATCGAATTCGATGACCAATTCATCGCCGATACCATCGCCATTCGGCGTTAAGACGCTGGTTGAAAAGGCGATATTGGCCAATAGTAGGCCGTTGATGGGGAGCTGGACTGAGACCGATTCGCTGGTGACATTGCTGTTGGCATCGCCCTTTTCGACCAATTGGCGCACATCGCTGCCAAGGTTGCTATTGCCCAAAAAGAGGTCAAAGCGGGTCTGGTTCTGGTAGATGGTGCTGCTGAAGGATAGCTCGACCAGTTCCGAACTGCGAACCATCGAGGGTAAATCGAGAACGAAACCCTGCTCGGTAGGCGTGATTTGCGCGTCAATTTGCTCGTCGCCCAGGATCAGGCCCATAAAATCTACGGGCACCGAGGCATTCATGGTCAGGCGGTCAAAACCCTGCGAGCGCCCGCCAAAGGTCGGCAGGACGAAATAGGTGAAGTCCTCTTTGACGCCGGGGCTGACTTCGGCGGGGAAAACCTCGGCGCGGGTGGCCAGCGCGATCGGGTTCTCGACATTTAAATGCAGCGAGCTAACGGATGCCGTGACATTCGGGTCGTCTGAGACTAGGCGCAGGTCCAACTGGGCGTAGCGGCGTGGCGAGGGCGAACGGAAGAGCGTGCCGGATACGACATAGGGGTCGCTCCAGATGCTCCAGTCGCTGCCGACGGAGATCGATATTTCCGTCGGGCCGCGCAAGCTTGATGGGGTCTTTTCCCATTTCCGCTTGGTGATTTCCTTGCCCTTCTTGTCAAAAAAATGAATTTCTTCGACGATCTCGTTGCCGGTGCGGCTGCGCACCTCGACTCTGGTGCCGGGTGGGGTTATCGCGTCCCATTCGACGGAGGTCAGGCCTTTGGTGTCGGTGAGGTCGAGGATTGGCGAGGTCATCTGCAATTCGGCGGGGAAACCCTGCCCGTAGATCTGGAACTCGCTGATCAGCGCGAAGCTGCGATAGGTGCCGTGGGTGCCGGCGCGGTCGCCGCCATTGCGGGTGGACGGGAAAAAATGCTTGATGTAGCGGATTTTCTGCAGGTCGAATTCGTGGTCGAAGTTGCGGATCACTGTTTCGTTGAGCGGGCTGTCGTCGACGAAGGCCAGTTCGTCGAAACGCAGCGTGCCGTCGGGGGCTATTGAGCCGTCGGAGCCCAGCAGTTGATACCAGAAAAAGTTGGCGTAGCTATTGCGGATGCCCGAGGGGGCGCCAGCTGGTTCGCCGATGATGCGGACCTGGTCGACCCAATAGTGGGCTCCGAGGTCGAAGATGATGCGGTTGAAGATATCGAAGCCGGTCTGGGTTTGGTGGTAGGTCTGCATCGCCCAATTGGTGACGATATTGCCGTCTACCATGTTTTCCGCCCCGGAGAGCACTTGCTGTAGGTCGGTGATTAGTTCGATGCTGCCGCCGCGCTCGATCAGGCCCATAGAGATATTGTCGCCGATGGCGGAGACGGAAATATCGGCGATACCGGCCCCTTCGACGAATTCCTCGAGCTCGATACGAATTACGCGGATTAGGCCCGAGGTTTCTTTAAAGTTCCCGCCACTGCTTTCGGCGGCGGCTCCGGCGGTACCTAAACCTAACGAGTGCAGGCGCGGGTTGAGGACCAGGCGGTGCGCGGTATTAAAGCCGACTTTGCGAGAGAGATTATAGGCCAAGGTGCCGTTGACGGGAACGAGCGCGTTGGTGAAGAACTGATCACCGCCGGAGAGCAAGACATTGAAGAATTGGAAGGGTGCGGCGGTTTCGTCGAAGGTGATGACGATCTCGGAAGCGGTCACCAAACGGCCCAAGTCGAGTTCGATCCAGGCATTATCAATGCCCTCGGCTGGGTCGGGAGACCAACTGGTCGAAGGGTCACCGTCCATGATATTGACGGCGGCAGGGCTATTGGAACCGACCTTGCGAATACCGCTGCCGAAGCTTTCGGCATTGCTGACAGCGTTGATATTTTTGCGCACGGGCAGGGGTTGCACGCGACCCGTAAGGGTCAGGTCCACGGCGCCAACAGGGTGTTTCCACTCCTGCCAGGCGGAACGGGTGTTGTACGAGAGCCGTTCCGCCATGGCGGCGGGCGTTCCCGAGAGGGTTAGCGCCACTACAGCTAGGCCAGATACACGTGCAATTTTGATAGCCGTACTCCTAAATTTTGCATCTATTGCTGGGCTGCCATCTACTGCGTCCTATAAGACACCATACATAATAGGACAGCCAATTCCAACCATAGTGTTCCTGTCGGGAAAGGCCTTAGTAGGCTAGACCCACGAGTAACGTGCGGTTTTCGGATCCGGTGTCTGTGTCTATCGACAAACGCAAAAGGTAGAGCCCCGGCGGCGCCATGACGCCATCTTCATTTTTGCCATCCCAAAGGAGTTGCTGTGGTCCGTTGAGGGTGCCGTTGTTTTGTAAACGGCGTATTGAACGGCCCGAAAGATCGTATAAGGTCACGTCGATGGGGACCAGCACAAGGGCTCGCAACAGGATATACGAGATCTGTAGTTCGTCGTTGATACCGTCCCCGTTGGGGGTAAAAATCGGCGGATTGGCTTTTAATTCGAGCACAAGCTCCTGGCGCAGTGCGCCCTGGATTGAAAGACGGTTGGCCTCGGCCGCGGGAGTGGCGTCCCCGGGCACGACATCTTGGCCCAATTCGCCGGTTTGGCTGTCGAAGACCTTGGCGAAGAACGTCGTGCCGTAGACCGTGACCAAGGCGTCAAAGGTTATGCGCAGGACTTGGCCTGATACGGTGACTCGATCGTTCGTCAGCTCAATGGCCAGGCTATTCTCGTTCTCGGTATCGATTTCGCTGAAGGCTACGGGCAGACCGTCAAGCTCGACGGCCTGAACGGTCGCCTTAAAGGGCGTGCGAATCTGCACCTGGTCAAAGCCGGCATTGGCGGCGTCAAAGTTCGAGCGGATATAATAATCGAAGGTGTTGCTCTCGCCGAGGGTGACCGTCGCCGGGGTGACTTCCGCGGTCATTTCGGCGGCCAATGTCGGTATCGAATAGTCAAAGGAAAAAGAATCAACGAGAGCTGATTGGCGTGCGTCATCGGAAGAAAAGAGCAGGCGGAACTGGACGTATTGGCGGTTGCCAGGTGAGAGCAGGTCTCCGAAGAAGTCCTCATAAGGGGCCGACCATGGGGTCCATTCGTCGATATTGTCGACTATCTCGCCTTTTTTGGAGGAAGTCAGGTCGTCGTATTCTTCTTTGGCTTCGGGCGAACCGACGGGCAGAATTGGTAATTCTTGCCGGTCCTCACCTTCGAACACTTCTGTCTTGCTATAATAAATTTTGGGATCGGGAACACTGCCGGTGCGCGTCTGCAGCACCGCTTTGGTCAGGGGATCCAGTTGGGTTTGCAAGCGGATCTTGCCAAAATTGGCCGTCTGCCCAAGGTCGATGACGTCTGAGAGGTATTCGCCGGTCGGGGCGAAACCATCGCCGAATACCTCGGCCTCTTCAAGGATGAACTCCTGGCCCGAGCGGCTGATCAGGCGGATAAAACGTACGAATTGCAGCGGGATCGTCACATCTATATCCGGATCGCCTTGCTCGAGGTTGGAGCCGACTTGCTTTATATAGGCGATGGGCAGGCCCTCGCGCAGCGTCGCTGGGTCGCCGTCATGCACGAAAAGTTCGTAGGCGCGCAGGAATACGTCCCTATTGCCTTGGAAGCGGATGCGGTTGATCGGCAGGATCGCGCCCAAGTCGATGACCATTGAGGTGCCATCGGGGCGGCGCTCGCGGGTGACGCGCCAGAAAGTCTCGGAGCTACCGTCAGTGAGCACGCCGGTCAGGTCCTCACGCGCCTGCGGCGAGGAAATGCTGCCTCCGCGCCGCCTGAGCGGCAGATTGTCCACGGCATTGGTGGTCGAGTCGACCACGGCGGGCAATAGCACGGACCCGTCAATGGTGAGTCCGGTCAGATCACCGACCTCTTCCCAGGTGAAACCATTACCGCCGACAGTCCACAGTTCTATGGCCTCGGCGGGACCCAAACTCAAAAGACTGCCGCAGAGCACAGCGTTGCACAACAGTCTGAATCGAGACTTGCCCATAATCCTTGTCGCCTCTTGTCACCGGATTACAAATTAAATAAGCGTTTGATGGACGGGGAATTAACGAATAAAGGGGAGAGGGATCAAGCCCCCTCCCCTTTATTTAACTGCTAAACGAAGAGCTGGTGTAAGAGTATCTTAGAGCTCTTCGTTGATCAGCGACTTGACCTGACCCCAAGAAGTAGCCTCGACCGCCGTGGCGCCATCGATCGGCGTCATGAAGATATCGGGCATACCACCGGAGTTCATGAACTGCTCGGCCATGCTGAACTGAGCCTGCCAGAAGAAACCGTTCTCGCAGCAATCCTCGGTGAGAGGATCGTTGCCATTGGCGTTGAGGCCTTCGTCGGCGTCATCAACCGAGATCGACATACCGATGGTCTGCTCAGCAGCCAAGGTCCAGACCGTGCTGGCATCGGGACCACCGCTAATCGAGATCGGGTCCATCAGCTCGGCGCTGAACTCGTAGTAGTACTCCTGGCCCATGTTGACATGACCCGCATCGACGAAGTCGGTGTGCGTCCACCAGAAGTTCAGGGCGTCCTGCTCAAAGTTGCCCAAAGCGCCATTGTACATCTGGACGCGGGAGAACTGATCGGAGAAGCTCAAGCACATCTGATAGGCGGGCTGCAAGTCCTGGTCGTTAGGAGCGGAGTAAGGACCACCACCACCATTGTCTGGGTCGAAATGCACTTCGCAGTTGTCATCGCGGAAGGTGCAAGCCGGGTTCTTGTCGACAATCAGGAAATCGTCATGGACGTGAATCATGGCGTGGACGCGGTTGTTTGCATTGCTCCAACCAATGATCAAGTCGATGAACAGGTCATCGGCATCGTCGGCGCCGCCGGTCAGCGCGTTCATGTCGTCGATGGTGACTTCGAAACTACGGTCTACCCAGGCCCAATCGGCGTTATCGCCGTCGGCGGTGGGCAGATTGCCGGCGGGAATACCCACGGCAAAAAACAGAGGTACTTCTGCCGGTTCCTGCGCGATGGCAGCACTGGCAACAAATAAAGCGCCCAAGGACAAAGCTAGGACTTTACGCATTTGAATCCTCCTCAAATTTTTTTTTGAGTAAGTTTGGAAAAGAGACCTTACTGCAATAAAACAGAAGGTAGTGAATTAATGTATTCTCTAAAGTAATTGACCGATTTTTGCCTGCAAGCCCCCCTTTCTACATCGAGAGAATTAGAATTACATATATATAGATTATATAACTTCTTGTCAAGATTTTTCTAAAGTTTATAAACATGTGAATAAATTCCATTTACGACAGCGTTCCACACAATTAATTAGCCACGATTTAG
>DQLG01000728.1 GCA_015660315.1 Candidatus Latescibacterota bacterium | reverse complement strand
GGCCGGCGCCTTTGGCTTGTTTTAAGTAGGGATAAGAGAGATTACACAGGTTGAATATCGCTTCGACATTGACCTGTTGGATGCGGGCAAAATCGCCGGGCGCAAAATCTTCGCTGCGCGCCTTCTGTGTGATACCCGCGTTATTGACCAGGAAGTCCAAGCCACCGCCTCCGATCTCGTCGACGATGGGGCTTAAGCTTGCGCGGTCACCGACATCCGCTTTGATATGGTGGATCGAGGAGTGTTGGGTGTCGTGTTCGACTTTTACTTCGCCGGAACGACTAAGCACGAATACCTCGGCGCCCGCGTCGGCGAGAACTTGGCTGGTGGCCAAGCCAAGGCCGCTCGAACCACCGGTCAGGATGCCCCGTTTGCCTTCGTGTGAAAACATCTGTTGCAAGGTCGTTGCCGTTTTTTCGAGCATCGGAGTTCCTTTGGCGATGGGATTATTGGGGATATGGCGATAAAATAGATGAGGATGGTGCGGCCTTGCCCGACGTTATTTATTATGTTGTTAGCAAGATCGGTCAATCGCCCATGCAAAGCGCGCTTTATAAAGAACCTTATGGTCGGGGTGGTCAAGTCGCGCCGATGGTGGTGTGGGCGGTTTGGTGCGATTTTCGATAGGGCGCGTTTGCTCCGTGGTCTATTGCTGCTCATTTTGTCGTTTTGCTCTATTTTAGGGACAACCGGCTAGCAGGCAATTTCATCAATACCCGATCGGGGATTTATCCATACCTGTAAGGAGCATCATGGACACCAAGGATTGTATATTGTTTAGCGGTGGCGCTCGG
The DNA here is from genome assembly GCA_015660315.1 of Candidatus Latescibacterota bacterium. Lineage (GTDB taxonomy): Bacteria > Latescibacterota > UBA2968 > UBA8231 > UBA8231. The sequence continues at coordinate 4,513 of DQLG01000728.1, read as the reverse complement.
GGCGCCGAGGCTGTGTTTGGCAGTAATGCCGAGCGCCTGGGCATTGAAGAGGTGAACTTTACTTTCGAGGGGCATAGTATCGCCCGCGATCGCGGCATACGAGTGCTTAACCACGAAGAGTTGAAAAAAGGCGATGTCAGCCTGACCTATATCTCCAAATTATTGAACCGCACTTATACCCAGACGGAAGTTTTTCGCAAGATCCTGCAGAGCATCTGGTATCAGATCAATAATGGCCAGGAGATCTACGTGGTCGGCCAGATCCAAGAGGACAATACGGTGCGCGGCGGCACGGGTTGGGGCGCGGAGTTCGCCAAACTATGCAACAAGCCGCTCTATGTCTTCGACCAGGAGCAGGACGGCTGGTTCGTATGGGGCGAGGATAAATGGGTGGTAGAAGCCGAGCCGCGGATTCAGCATCCGCACTTTACTGGTACCGGTACCCGTCTATTGAAGGACAATAGCGAAAAGGCCATCGCCGAGCTCTTCGACCGGTCTTTCGCTTAAGGATTTCTCGATGAGTCTTTTCGCCAAGGACAATCTGCTCGCCTGGTGTATCGTGCCTTTTGACGCCTGCAAGCGCGGCCCACAGGAACGGGCGGCGATGCTGCAGCGATTGGGTATCCGCGCGTTGGCTTACGATTGGCGCGACGAGCATATCGAGAGTTTCGACGAGGAGCTGCACCAGTTGCGCGACCACGGCGTTGAAATGACCGCGTTTTGGCTGTCGGGGAGTTATCCGCAAGACGAGCAGGGCGTGTGGGAGGATCCGCATTTGCGCGCGGCATTGGAGTTTGTCGAGCGCAACGATCTAAAGATCGAGATGTGGAAGATGCTGGTCGGTGAAGATTTGCAGCAAATCGCCGATGTGAATGCGCGTTATGACGCCGCCGCTGCGCAAGTCGAGGTCCTCGCGAAGGTCTTCAACGAGCGCGGCTGTAGATACGGTATGTATAACCACGGTAGTTGGGGCGGAGAGCCGGCGACGATGGTGGAGGTGGTTAAGCGCGTCGAAGTAGATAATGTCGGCATCGTCTACAATTTCTTTCATGGGCACGATCAGTTGGATCTGATGCCCGACGCGTTTACGGCGATGCGGCCGTATCTGATGAGTGTCAATCTCAACGGCATGACACCGCAGGGGCCGAAGATCCTGCCGCTGGGCAGGGGCGAACGGGATCGCGAGATCCTGCAGATGGTCGCCGATTCAGGCTATAGTGGACCAATCGGCCTTATTGACCACCGCCCGGAGATCGATGCCGAGATCAGCTTGCGGGAAAATCTTGCGGGCATGCAGAAGATACTGGCTGAAATTGGCGATGAGCGTGCGCTGGCCACGTATCAGTAGCTAGGTGCCTTTGCTCCACTATCCTGTGTATTGCGGCGTTTATAATCGGTCGGCTTCTGTCGGTGCAGCAAGCCGTAGCGGTATGAAAGACCTCACGCGTTTGACTGTCGTCGGCGCGGTAATTTTTTCGATACTTACCGTATGAAAAGTAACGTCGGAATTGTGCGGCACCAGGCATAAAGATTCCGATAAATAGTCATCCATTTCAAATCCGTCCACATCCTAAGCTGCTGGTTGGGGCGCGCTTTCCTGCTATTTTTTGAAACGCTAGCGACTGCGCCTGTCGGGCATCGTGGTGATTTGCGTTTTGATGAACATGGACTGTCCGAGTCTCGGATGGTTGTGTCCGGCGGCGTACTTCGGCGCTTTGTCTTTAGAGTGCTCGAATCGTATGCGCGACTGGCAGGTCTGCAGGTCCTCCTCGAGTAGAAACTCTCCTTGTGCGCCGAGCGGAAACCACTTGCGGCGCGGTTGCAGGCCAGCGCTATGATGGCCGGCGCCAGCGCATCGCGATGCCGAGGTGGGTAATGTCGTAGGTGGGTGATCCTGGTGTAGAAGCAGTGAAGCCGTGCGGGGTTAGTCGCAGGGTGGTTTCGTAGTTTTTCCAGGACTCGTCGCCGATGCTCAGGACGCGGTTGTAATACGGTGAGGCGGTTCGCACGCCGCCTGCTGTTAGGCTCCACAATCCGTCTACGATTGGCACGAGATCTTGCAGGTCTTCCACCGCGGAAAAATTGATTGTATAGGGCAGCGGCCAGGTGTGGCCTTTCTCGATGGTGAGTTGCAGTATTCCATATATTAACGCTTATTGCACATTATTTTAGGTATAATAGCGGACCTTCTTACCCGAAGTTGGACACCTAATAATGACGGAACGTGCCGCCGATCGCATCGAGCGGGATATGCAGCGGGGCCACCTCGATGCGCGTCGGGTGCTATCGCGTTATTATCTCGCCGAGATCGACCGCATCAATGAAGTTTTTCTCGAAGACCCGGATGGTCGACCCAATAGCGGTTTGCGCGAAGGCGGAGTTTCGCACGCCGAAGTAAACGCCGTGATCCGCCGATCCGAGAAGACCGTCATCTTCGGCCAGCAGATGCGCCTGCGCGCCGGGATTCTGATGAAAGAGGACGAGCAACTATCGCGCTTCCACGCCGGGCACGAGGTCGTGCGTTACTTCTACGGCGCGATTCGTCTGATCCCCGATTATCTACTCGACGCGCTCTTTGAGTGCGGCATCAGCGTAACGATGGTCAAAGACCGCGACCTGTTGATCTACAAGAGTCCGCGCAACCATCAGTCCTTCCATACTGGCCGTACGCGGCGGACGATCTATATCCCCGAAGGCGTGCTGATGAGTGCTTTTGAGCGCGGCTACCATCCGTGGGCGTTTACCGAGGTTTTGCTGCAGGAGGCGTGGAAGTTACTCGATTATTATCTGATCGTCGAATTGGCTAGGCGCTACCAATTGTGGATGCACCAGCACAATGGCGTGCCGGGATTTTACTTTGTCAAAGACACGCTATTGGGTTTGAATAAACACCGTCGCATCTCTGGCGAGCACGAGCAGACCATACGCCGGCGCTTTCGCCGCGGGTCTGAGCGTGGCCAGCGACGGCAGACGAAGCAATACGACGAATATGATGTCGGCAGCACCGACACGGAGTATATGCAGTTTTACCGGCATTATTATTGGGACCTCTACAGTTGGGGCCGTCCCGGCAAGGAAAATCGACCCTCGGTGGATACGTCGATGGAGGAACAGGCTAAGGTGCGCTCAGGAGATATTTTGTTGCGCGATGCCTACCACGTGGGCAACGATACCTTTCACGAGCGGCGCGAGAGCGCCTGGGCGACGATGAAGATCGACGCGCTAAAGGAGGCCTTTGGCTATCCCAACGAATATCAGGTCGACCGGGATATAGTGCACCCGATCGCCTTTGATCGAGCCCGAGCGAACGGGCAAACACTGGAGCCGCAGTCGGTTGCGGATTTGATCCACGATCTGGCGGATGCCGCGCGCTTCGGCGCTGGGCGAGCGGCGCGGTCCGAGCAGCTTATTGCGCAGCTTATTGCGGCTGGGCTACCTGGGGCCATTGCTTTTTACGACGCGGTGGCCGAAGAGTATGCGGTCGGTTTGGCGTATGTCACGGATGTCGCAGATGGTTTTGACGCCGTAGAGCAGTGCAAAAAAGAGATTCAGGCCTTGTCGACGACAGGGCCGGAGGGGGTGCCCAATAGCGTCAGCAACGATGTGTGCGACTACCTGGCCACGCGTCTGTTGCGCCAGATTGGCGTGGAGTTGCAGGGGTTTATGCGCTTGCCTAAGCGCGAGCGGGTCGAGGGTCGGCATTTTCTGCGCGCGTTGACGCTCAAGGGTCTGGTGCTGGCGCGGCCGGAGTTGGACGAGGCGGCGCGGGAAGAGATGGTCAAGCCGCCGGCGCGGGACTTTGGGCCGTCGCACCACGTGAGTAAACTGGCCGATGTGGCCAATAGTGTACTGGGGCGGTTTCCGACCGATCGGGAGCCTGATTTGTTATTCAATATTCTGCGCAAGATGGATCTGCATGAAGGATATCACGATGTGTTATTGCAGCAGGCGCGCGGGTTGCGGGTCGGTGAGGCGGTGGATTGGCAGGGCGATCAACGCGCGCTGGCCAGTGATCTCTATGGCTTGGTCCCGGAGCGAGCGCATCTTTTGAGCACCGATCCGAGCGGGGTGCGGGCGCGGCTGAACCGCTATGATTACACTCGGCGAGAGGCACCCGATAGCGAGCAGTTGTTGGGGTATTTGGTGGGGGTGCTGATTCGGTTGGATCGCTCGCAGCAGTATGAAGATTTAGTTGAACGGGTAATTGAGGTTGGTGAAGGGGCGGTACCGGCGCTGCGGGAGGTGCTGGCGCAGTTGGGTACGGGGCAGGTGCATCGGCAGGTGATTCGGCAGGGGGCGTTACGGGCGTTGCAGATGATTGCGGGGTTGCGGGTAGAATGATAAAACTGGTATTAGCGGGCTTGTTTATCCCACGAATAGTTCGTCGAGCTTTTGAAAGGCCATAGGAAAATGACACAACAGTCACGCAAAACCATAAGAGCGACCCAACGCACCACTCCGCCGCTGTGGGCGGTGTTAGAGCGGCGGCTGATCGACGCCATTGACGAGGCGG
>DQLG01000656.1 GCA_015660315.1 Candidatus Latescibacterota bacterium | reverse complement strand
GCCGCTCCTGCTCCCGCCGCAGAAGGCGACGACGATTGGCTCAACACCGTCTGGACGCAAGTCGACGATATGGTCGCAGAAGAAGAATTCAAGCTGCAAGAGACGGTCACTGTCGCCGGTGTGCGCGGTGCCGAGGCCGAGGACAATATTCTCGGCAAGCTCTATTACAAAGGCGGTAAACGCTATCCCAGCCAGGATAAACTGACCAAGGCCATTGACACGCTCAAGAAGGCCTTGGCCAAGAATCCGAAATCGCCCGCAGCACCCAAACAGAAATTTTTTATCGCCCAGTGTTATGAAAAGCTCGGCAAGGTCACTGATGCCCGCGGCTACTACGACCAAGTCGCCAAGGATCACCCCAAGACCCCCTTCGCGACCAAGGCCCAGAACAAGCTGAGTGCGATGACGGCGACGCAATAATAGACTGGTTTACCGATTTTTCAAAAGGAAGGCCCGTGGCGTGTCCACCGGGCCTTCCTTTTTTTATATTGTTTTGGTAAGATAGCTTTCTGACGGTCCGGCATCGGACAAACCCTTCGCTTATTCGCTGGTCGGCTCGGAGGCGAGAATGAGCGCAGGGCATTCCCCGAAAGCCCAACAAACCAGCTCCAACACCTCCTTGCGGAGAAACACCATGGCAGCAGCACACAAAAGCGACTCCAAGCTCCAACCCTACCTCGGCCCCATCGTCGGCATCCTTGTCCTGCTCTTCGCCCTGAGCAAAGCCTACGAGCGCGCCGAACTCGTCAGCTACGACTGGCGTTTCAATATCCGTAACTCCATCTTTGGCCTGCCGGCGATGGACTCGCGGCTGGGCACCATCGAAATCGACGACCAGACGCTGCAGGTCGAAGGCCGCTGGCAGGACTGGACTCGCACCGAATATGTCGACGTCGTGCGCATCCTCGGCGAATACCAGGCGGAACTGGTCGGTTTTGATATCTATTTCATCGAGCCCAAAACCAAGTTGGTCTCCGAAAAACAGATCCGTGCACTCAAGACCATTGACGAGAACCAGATTGAAGGCCTATTGGCCAAAGCCGATTATGACCAGCGCTTTCATGACGCGATCAAGCAAGCCGGCAATGTTTACCTGGCGCAATATCTGATCCCCGTCGCCGAACACGCCGAGGGGCCGGTCCAACTCAGGCCCACTAACGCTGACCAACAGCAAGTGCTCGCTCATATCCGCAATCACTCGCCCAAGTTGATGGTCCCTGCGGCGGAAAGCACCATTGACCGGGGGACGCATTTCGAACCGCCGCTCAAACTGCTGCGTGATGCTGCACTCGGTTTCGCCAATGCGCAAACTACCGAAGATTTCGACGGTTCTCGACGGCGCTATCCCCTGGTTTTCCAGTATGAGGACGTGCTCTTTCCCTCGATCGCCCTGTCCATGGTCTGTCACCACCTGCAAATCCCCATCGAGCATGTCGAGGTCTGGCCCGGAGACCATATCCGTCTGCCGAACGCCAAAATCCGCGAGGGACTCTTCAAGGACATTGAGATCCCCATCGACGACTACGGCACCATGAACGTCAACTGGGCCGGCAAATGGGAAGAGACCTTTGTCCGCTACCCACACCTAGCGCTGCGACGCGCAGCCCAGCGTGAAGACCGCCAGCGCCTGCTCGAAAAGATCAAACAGCTAGTCGCCGCCAACCCCGGCTTGCGCCGCAACCTGCGCGGTTTGCCCGCCCTGCTCGCTAAAGAAGGCTTTGACGACGTGCAAGCCGCCCGCAGCACCATCGGCACCTGGATGCAGGCCAGCGGCATAGAGGCTGCAGTGCGCCGCGAACCCGATCTCGACGCTACACAATTCTGGCTTTCCAAAGGCGTCAAAGACCCCCAATCCGCCCAGCTCAACCTCTACCGACAAATCCAGCGCAATAACCGCGTCGCAGCGCGATTGGCGGAAAAAACAGACATAGACCTGACAGCGCTCGGCGAAGCCCTGCCCGACTACGAAATCGACGACTTGCGCCAGAGCCTCTATTACTTGCAATCAAATCTTGTTGAGGGCACCTTGTCGTCCAGCGCCCGGCCGCTCTATTTCTACCCCTATCCGATCGCCCAGGGCACCCTCATCACGCCCGATGAAATTCGCGGCAAGATCCTATTCTACGGCCAGACCTCGACCGGCAGTACCGATTTGAGCGTGATGCCCTTCCAGGGCAACTACCCAATGGTCGGCATCTATTCCAATGTCTTCAATACCATCTTACAAGAGCAGTTCATCCGCCGCACGCCCCTCTGGTCGCGCATCGTGTTGGTACTCGTGCTCGGGCTGGCGATGTCGCTGATCGTGCCCAAGCTCAAGGTCCTGCAAGGGGCGGTACTCATCGCCGTGCTGGCGACCCTCTACGCGGTAGTCGCCCTGGGTTCCTTCACTCACCTCGGGCTCTGGCTCGAAGTCATCGGCCCGATGACGACCATTATCGTCGGCTACCTGGTGCTGACGATTTACGGTTATATCATCAAGGAGAGAGAGAAAGACTTCGTGCAGGGGGCCTTCGGCCACTATCTATCGCCCACAGTCATCGAGCAAATCATGGCAAACCCCGAGATGGTCAACCAACTCGGCGGCGAGGAGCGAGTGATGACCGCCTTTTTTTCCGATATCGCCAGTTTTTCCACCATCTCCGAATGTTTGACGCCCGGCCAGTTGGTCGATTTCATCAATGGCTATCTGACCGAGATGTGCGATATCATCGAAAGCTACGGCGGTACCATTGATAAATTCGAGGGCGACGCCATCGTCGCCTTCTTCGGCGCGCCGATCTACTACGATGACCACGCGATGCGCGCGGTCATGTCCTGTATCGACCAGCAGCGCAAATTGATCGAACTACGCGAGCGCTGGAACGAGCCCGGCGCCATTCCGACACCCCTAGAGGGACTGCGCGACCGCTGGCAGGCGGAGGGCCGGACCTTCGCGCAAGTGCGCATCGGCGCGACCACCGGCCCGATGATCGTCGGCAATATGGGCTCGCGCAGCCGCACCGACTACACCATGATGGGTGACACCGTGAACCTAGCGGCCCGCTTCGAGAGCGGTCAGAAGGTCTACGGCACCAATATCATGGTCAACGACATCATCCTCGACCAGGTGAAGGACCTGGTCGAAAGCCGCAAACTCGACCTGATCCAGGTCGTCGGCAAGGAGGAGCCCGTCACCGCCTATGAGATCCTCGAGCGCAAAGGCGATTTAAACGCCGAGATGATGCAGGTGCTCGAACTCTACAACGAGGGTTTGCATGCCTATTGGGCCTTCAAATTCGCCGAGGCCAAGAAATTATTCGACCAGGCCCTAATCATCGTACCCAGCGACGGCCCCTCGGCCCTCTACGCCGACCGCTGCGAGGATTTCGCTCTCAACCCGCCCGAGGACCTGGTCTTCCGGGCGGAGTCGAAGTAAGCGACGACATGGGGATCTGGTCTACAAATGGGGTCGTGCTTATATTTATGGACGCCCCACATACGCACCGTTCACCCCGATGCCGATCTAGCCCATGACAAAGAGAGCAAAAAGCGCATTGCTATTGGCCCTGGCCTTCAGCGCCTGCGCCACGCCGGCCCAGGTAGACAAACGCATAGGCCAATGGGAAGCTGCCCAGCGCGAAGAGGTCGAGGCCCTCAAACGCGCGGTCGAATCCTCCTACGACCGCGAGCGGTCTATAGCCGACCGCCTGCAGCAGACCGAAGAGACAAACACCAAGTTGCGGCAGGAGGTCGACGCCCTCAAGAGACAAAGTAATACTCAGCGCACGCAAATCGACTCAATACATATCAGCCCGATGCCGTCGCGCAACGCGGCCGCACGAGCGAAAAAGAGCGACGTGTTCAAGATCTACCAGGGCGCCCTCTCTGAATACCGCCACCGCAAATACGACCGTGCGCTCGTCGAATTCGACCGGCTATTGGCCGCCGCTCCTTTCAGCGAGTGGTCCGACAACGCGCAATACTGGAAAGGCGAGTGTTATTACGGCATCGGCAAATACCGCCAGGCGCTGACCGAGTTCACCAAAGTCTTCGCCTTCCAGAAAACCGAAAAGGCCGACGATGCCCAGCTCAAGATCGCCCGCTGCCACCTGGCGATGGGCGAGCGCAACAAGGCGCTTTCCGCCTTCCGCAAATTGCTCGACGAATACCCCGAAAGCGAATACGTGCCCGCGGCCCGCAAAGAGATGAAATACCTGGGCAGTTGATACCCGCATCCCGTTTC
>DQLG01000303.1 GCA_015660315.1 Candidatus Latescibacterota bacterium | reverse complement strand
GGACCAATCCGCGGCCGCGTAGTCGATACGCGCCAATTGCAGCAGACCGTTGGGAGCCGCCGGATGATCCGCATAATCTTTAACCAATTGCTGGTATAGAGGCTTCGCCGCGGCATTGTCCTTGACTAGCTGGTTTGCAAAACCGGCATTGAAAAGCACATCCGGCATCAGCGAACCGCCTGTCGACTCGTTCAAGAGCTGGTTGTAGCGGGTCAACGCTTCAGCGATGGCCGCGTCCGCCCCGGCCGGGTCCTCACCGCGGATGCTCCGTCCGTGCTCCTGATGGCTCTGGGCGATGCGGAAGAGGACCTTGTCGCGGTCAAAACCAATGCGTTCGGCCACATCAGCATAGGCTTTGAGGTAAATTTCGTATTCGCCCGCCGACTTTAGATACTCGGCCTCGTCAAAAAGCATCAGCGCCACAGTGAGCTGGGTCCGCGCCTGGAAGATCTTGTCTTCGACCTTTTCTATCGCGTCCTTGTAGGCGGCGATTGCGGCGGCGGTGCCGCGCTCCTTTTGCACCAGTTCCGCGGTGCGTATATAGCTGTTCTGAACCAAGACTGGCTCCGCCGCGTACTCGGTGGGCAGCAGCCCGTAGGTAGCTAACGCCTCGTCAATTCGACCGGCCTCGGCGTAAATATCACCCTTCTTCAGATGCGCCTTGGCCACCAATTCGCGCACCGTCTCCTTAACCACGCCTTTGAGCTTCAACGTGGTCATCTCTATAATCTCCTCCTCGGTCATCTGCGAGAAGTCGTAGCGGGCTATTAGGCGATCGAGATACTTAAGTGCGTCATCATAGCGCTCTAACTTTTCGTAACTTTCGGAGATCTGAAAGAGCGAACGATCGGCATTTGACCCCCTCGGGGCTAGGATCAGCACCTGCTCGAAGCTCTTGATCGCCTCCTCATACTCCTCCAGTTCAAAATAGGACCAGGCCTTATCGTAAAAAACCGAAGCTTCGTACAGACTATGGGGGAAATTCTCCAGTAGCGCGTCCCCCTCTTCGATAACCTGCCCGTAGTCCTTCAACTGGTAGCTGGTCTGAATCATCTGGTACTGCGCCATCACCCGTGTGCGTTCTTCGACCAGCTCGTTGACGGCGAGGTTGCGGAAATAATCACGGCTCAGATTGAGATCCCTTAGTGCCTCTTCGTAACGCTCGTCGGCCTCGGCGTCCTTTTTCTCCGCTCGCAGAAACATCGAGCGCTGCAGTTTATCGAGCCCCAGTTTGTTGTAAGTATTGCCCAACTGATAGGTGGCACCTACGCGCACCGGCAGAATAAACTCGTCGACCGACACAGTTACTTCCTCCACATTAATCATGGCGTTGCTCTCAGTGGAGAGAATAACCTCATACCGCTTGATGGCCTTGTCGTAGGCTCCAAGCGCATAGAGCTTCTGGCCTTCCTCGAAGCGGTCCTGCAGCTCCACTGGCGAGAAAAAGCGCGTGCTCAGACTGGCGGTTGTGCCTATCACCGCCAGCATCAGCAAATTAACCAGGATCATACGTTCAATCTCCTAGCGGGTTCATCCTACTCAGAACCCGGCTACGATGTCGAAGAAGATGCGCGAATTGTCAAAACTGTCGGAAGACCGGGTATCGTCGTCGAACTCCCGATTGGTCTTTATAAGGCCAAACTGCGAAGCCAAGTTATAGCCGTAATGGTCGGAGCGGTTGCTCATCATCAGCACCATTGTCCACTCTTTAAAGTCGTTGCGCTCGTTCACCCGGTCGCGGCTGGTATGACGCCAGAAGGGAAGGCCCTGGAAACCCAATTGCAAATTGGACTTGGGCGTCAGATCGAAGCGGGTCCTGAGGATCGGCGCGTAAATCGAGAAGGAGCGGATGCTACCCTGACCCGTTGCGTCTTTCAACACATCCGAGTGCTCGCGCAACAAAAGGTGCTTGAACATTGGGCGGATACTCAGATTGCCCGCGCTGATCGTGTAGTCGAGCTTGTTGACCATCGTAATGGTCGATAGCACACCCGCAGTCTGCTGGATGCCGTCATCAAAGATATCATCGGACTGACTGTTGCGAATCCACTGGATATTATTGATGATGTTCAGCCCCGAGATCTGCTTAAAGGTCGAGCCAAAAAACAAGGTATTGACAAGGCTGTTGCGCATTGTCAAGGGATCTACATCGGGCGGAAAAAGCTGAGAGTTGAGATCCCGCGCCTCGATCTGATTACCCGACAGATGCGGGAAGGGACTGGGCAAACGCTCAGTAAAACCCACATCCTTCCAGATGTAAACGTCATCGCGGATATCGTCCTTGACGACCTTGATATCCTCGTTGATCCGTATTTTGCCGAAATAGGACGAGACGAAGGCGTGTTCGTAGCGGGCGTAGGCCGCATTGGCCTCACCGCCGCCGGCCGGCTCTTTCATGCTATAATAGCCGACCGAAGCCCATTTGCCGAAACGGCCCAGGCCTTTCTTGGTCGCTACGAAGTGGAAGCCCTGACGATCGCGCGGGTAGGGATAATCGGGCAACGCGTCGTTTTCGCGATAATCGACCACGCCATTGTTGTTGAAGTCGATGCCGTAGATGAACTCCGGCGGGTCCGCGTCATAAAAGAGGATCGGCTCGGTCCAGTCGGCGATACCATTGAAATTCTGGTCGCTATCGGGAATCAGGTCGTTGTTCTCGTCCAAACCGGGGAAAATACCCGAATCCGCCTTTTCCGCGCTTGGCCGCTCGTTGTTCATCTCGTCCGGCCACTGGTCGTTGTCGTCATTGTCGGTCATGACGAACATTTCCTGCATCTGCGGGCAGGTGACGCAGTCGTCGGAGAAGAAAGGCACACCGCCGCGGATACTGTCGTAGTTGCCGCTAAAGTCGGGATCCATATTAAAGGCTTCGGCGCCGATCTCGAACGGCCCGAGTTCCTTTTGCGCGGTCAAGAAATAGCCCAAGGCGCGCTTATCAAAACGCTTACCGGCGTTGCTGCCGACCGGGAAGAGAAAATACTGCGGGTTGGTAACCAACTCACCCTTGATCTCCAAACCCTTGAGCGTCAAATCCCAATCTAGACCGTAGAGCGCCTGACCTGTGGGAATCCCGTAGTCGAACTCGACCATTTTACGCCCCGTACCGGTGTCGTCCGAACGCAGGACGGTATAGGCCACCGAACTCGGGTCAAGCAAGTCCCACTTGTACTGTATATACGACGTCGACTGAGAGATCGCCGGATCCGGCGCTACCGGCCACTGCTTGAATGCCTCCGGGTTCTCCTCCAGCACGTCTTCAAGCGGCTTGATCGCATCGTCGCCTTTCAGTCCGGTAAAGGGATTTACGTAACTTTTTCCACCCGGAACATAGCGATCGTCGCCTTCAGCGGCTTTTGTCACGTTTTTGTTGTGGTTCCGCTGGCTGAAGGATAGATGCTGCTGGCGCACCGAAATCTTATAATCGCCTTTGATGTCGGCGACAAAGCGCACCGACTTCATCGTCAGACCCGGCTTCAGCGCGTCCGGGTCGGTAGAGTAGCTCACGTCATCGGGAAGATTAAAGAGCGGCATCTTGAAACGATAGACCACTCTTTGTACGCCGGAGACTTCAACACCGTCGGCAAGCCCCCCCACCGGATCGACCATCTTCAGGTCGCTGTCGTAAGAATCATCGCCCTCTATACTCGTCAGACGCACCCGCTGCCCCTGCGACTCGCCGATAATCATTATGTCCACGTCGTAGATCGTCGCCGAATTGCCGACGTCATCGGGCGAATCGTCTTCGATAATCACCTCGATAAACGAGGGCGGCAACATGCTATAGGGCGTATCGCCTTTGAGGAACGAGCCATTGGCGTCCTTAGTATTGGCCATATGCTGATTGAAATAGGTCGCCCCCATCTTCAGCACATTGCCCAGCTTAGTCTCCCAGTGCCCACCGAAGATCAGCACGGGCGAACGCTCGTTGGTCGCTTTGAAGGTCGAGAACTTGGGAATATTCAACAGATCGCCGCCCTGACTCAACATCAAGGTGAACTTATTGTCCGAGGAAGCGCCGTCGAGCAGGATACCGAAAAAACGCGGATCGCTGAACGTCAGGTCGGAGAACTTTGCGCGGATATCCTCACCCAGGGTCACCCGGTAATTCCAGCCCTTATAGGAATCGTTGAGCATCACCAGGTTGGTGAACCAACCCAAATACTGGGCCGTCCTAGTGTTGATATTACTGGTCCCCGGACGGGAAAATTCCCATGTAAAGACGTTGAAGCCACGCGACAGATAGTTGCCCAAACGATCATAGCGGTTGCGTGCGTTGATCACCGCCGGATAGGGGTCGTATTCCTTGCGCCCGTAATTCAAATACGCTTCGGGATGGCCTAGGTTGAGGAAGTCCCGGTTGCGCAGAAAGGTCTGCGCTTCGGCATCGGCTCCCAACATCCCCCAGCATATAAATGCTAGCAGCGCGGTCCGCACCAGGCTTTTTCTCGCATTGCTCATGGCAGCTATCCTCATCAGTGTAGAGATCGCCTTAAGTCTTGTTGATACTCAGCGCCGACGATAACCGACGCTGAACCGGTGTACGCCCCCCCAACCCGCAAGGTGCAGCGGATAGGAATAAGCGTAATCGAAGTTCCATTCTTTCCAGTCGTGCCCGAGGCCCACATTCAGTTCCCTATCGGCAAAACCCGAACCGATTGCGGTGCCTCCCATGCGAAACCGGGCGCCGTTGAGGCTCACCGTCCGCGTTTCATAACCCGCCCTGAATTGGGTGCGCCCGTCGCGGCGAGCGATATCGATCAGGACTTCCTTGCCCGCCAGGCTAAGCGAGGCGGCCACCACCAACTCCCGATCCCGCCCACCCGCCGCCTGCCCGCCCGCCGCGATATTCGCGCCATTAAGGCCTTTGGCGACCAAACCCAACCGCAAATACACCTGCGGGTGTACATAACCCACTTCCCACGTCCCGCCAACATCCAAGCTCCAAATCCGCTGCGAAAGATCACCGGCCTTCCAAGCACTGGTGCGCAAACCACCGCCGAGGGCAAAACGTTCGTGCAATGCCCGCCCATAGCCCAAGCTCAAGACCTCTTCGCGCCACCCCTCAGCACCTAAAAACGATAGACCCGCTTGCAAACCACCGCCCTGTAAAGGCCCGGTGACGGCCACACCATTCAGCGTTGGGCTTCCTTCGTCCAACCCGGGATAGAGCAATGCGTGCGTCGTGCCGGCCTGCCATTGCCCCTGTCGAGCATTGCCGGCCGGATTAAACCAAACCGTCTCAGCCGTTTTTACACGGGCAGTGAAGGCCCCACCCAAAGCCGTGCTCTGGGCACCCTGCCCCGTAAATTCAAAGGCAGCAACGACCGGGGTGACACTAGCCAGCAACAGCCAGCTAGTAAGCCACCACAAATGTTCCCCTGCGCGCGTTGCCGCTATTCTCGACCCTAACTTCGTAAAGATACAGCCCCGGAGCGACGATCTGGCCGTCGCGGTCGCGACCGTCCCAATCAAACCGATAAGCCCGGGCGCTGCCGATCTGCGACAACTGTTGCACCCGCCGACCGTCTAAGCTGAAAATTTCGAGAATAACTTCCTTGCCTTCTTCGATATTCCCAATGACAAAATCAAAGCGTGCGCTACCGTCGACAAAGGGGGAGAAAGGCCGCGGCTCCACTATAACCCGGCCTAAAAGCCTAAGCGGTGTCCCCGATGCGAGCACCGTCCATGTCGATCCCGGCAGCTCCCGTCCCTGTTGCCAATTCACATAGCCGTCCCTGTCGCCCTGTAGCTTATTACCCGCTTTAAAAACCACCGCAGTCTTGTCGCGGACAAAGAGCGCCTGTCCCTCAATTTCAACCATCGCCGACGTATTGATCTGTTCTCCCGCTGCTAATTCTATCAGCATGCTTTCTCTATCCGATGTCAGCGCCCAATCATAGTCCTGTGCAGGTGCGAGTTCCCTGCCATCGACGCGCACGGCTTCTACACTGAGGAAAGGCCCGTCCAACTGCAGCAGGCTCACCCCGTGATCTGCGGCATCGGCTTCTATATTAATCCGGTAGACCAGTGTCGACGTCTCGCCCTTGCGCAACGAGTCCGATGCAACCACCTCGGCCAAAAGCTGGTCAGCCACCAAAACCGGGTCGTAGTCAATTTCGATACGCGCGACCGACGGGCTGGCGAACGGGGCCGTATTGGCCAGGTGAATCCGGGATTCTAACCGCGTGACCGGTTCATCACCGGCGAATAAAAACTCCGCTGCGGTATAAGCCGCAAGCTCCCCCCAAGGGGTTTCAGCCCCACCTCGCAACTGCAATTCGGCACGGGTCCGCGACGGACGCTCTGACTGCCAACGAACCTGCCCGACATTAACCGGAACCGACGGAACAAATTCGTGCTCCAGCGATCCCTCGTCGACATACCCTTCGCCAAATACCTCGATTTCCCCGATCGCCACCCAATTGCTGCGATCCTCGCGAATAAGCGTCAAGCGCACAAAACGACCTTCGCGCGACAACGCGGTCCCCGAATCAGTTAGCGTCCAAGTGGAATCTGCGTTCGTATCCACATTGAGGGCGAAGTTATCCGGTTGTTCCGCCAATATGTGCCAGACCTGGGGCGATACCTGGGCCGCCGCTTCAAGACGATAACCGCGCACAAAGTATTCGGGCTGGTTCAAAGCCGTCTCGCCGGCCAACACCCGCACCCGCTTGATCGCCCGGTCCAACCCGAGATCGACGGTAAACTGCTTGTCGAACACGTTGTTGGTACCGGAGATCCATTCGCCCCGCACCAAGTCAATGGTGCCGTCGGTTAAAGGAACGGGTTTGTCGAAATCGTCTATCACTAAATGTCCTAAGGCCACGTTCTCATCCTCAGCCAACCTAGCCAAGATGGCCAAGCTGTCCGGATGCACCTGTATGCCCTGGGCTTTTCCCAGGGCGAATTCATCCACAGTGCCCACCACCCACGTCTGCAACTCAGCTCTGCAAGGGCTTGCCAACAACAGTAAAAGCGTTACCAGTCCCGCTACAATCACTTCAGAACAGCAGTTTCTGCGTCAGGCTAGTCACCACAGTGATGGCAAGCGCTTCTTCCAATTCCCTGGAGTTGAAGGTCATAACAATCCCGGCATTGATGGGGCTCTTTTTGCTCATCTTACCGGTCTTGAGATCTTTGACCTCGACTTGCACCTGCACGTTTTGCGTATTCTGAGAAAATACTTTGCGCACCCGTTGGCTGGTAATCTTCGCCGAACCGCTGATTTCCAAGTCCGCTTCCGTATTGTCTGCCACCAGCACGAAGGGATTGGCCACCTCGCGCACACTGTCTTCGTCCAACTGTTCTACCCGATCCATCTGCGAGAAGATCCGCAACTTTTCCTTGCGCAATTCCCGCAACACCGACCCGGACAAATCCTCGATCCGCGACGGCCGTGAGATCTGCACTAGCTTACTGCCTTGGCTGGCCAGGGCATTTGTAACGTACTGCTCTCCCTGACTGTTGGCCGAACCGGCTACCCGAGGGTCGACCACGTTCGCCTTGCTTACAACTGGGAATTCCTTGATGAAAATCTTGATCGGCGCGGACGGGGGATTGGGCAAGCTGGTCCCCTTAAGCAACTCGTATTTCAAGGTGCAGGCCGTCAGTCCGACCAGCAGCGCCATGCCCAGATATTTCGCCATTTTGTCCATCTACTTTTTCTCCGCCCAGCGCACTCCGTGCTCGACATTGAACTTGAATTGCAAATCGGTAAACTCCACCGGGTTGCCATATCCGACCGCGAAGCGATCAAAAGCCAGGATAAAACCGTCTACTTCCAACGTAAATGACTTGGTCCCTTCAGGCAGTGGCGGAAAGGTCAGCTTGCCGCTGTATTTGGAACCTTTACGCACGGGTTTTTCCCGGCGAAACGCGCTCTTATTCCACAAGGGATTACGGTCTAGATGGGCGTGGTATTGCACATTGCCCGCTTGGCCGCCCCATTTGAGATAGGAATAGTCATAATATTCGTCCCGGTCATACCAGTTTCCCACCCCTTGGCGACTCAACAGCCGGGATCCGTCATCTAACCTCAGCACGGTATTATTCGGGTCTAGCTCCACCCGCTCGCGTGTGCGATTGATCACCGTGACCTCAAAGACGGTCCATAAGGGCGGCGTATAGTCTAGGTCTGGGATATCGACCCCGGTTAGCGTATAAGGCGTATAAAGCACTCCGTACTCGGCGTCCAGCATCTTGTCGTCGTAAAACTTGACCTTGACCTGAACGCCCTTTTCACTCCACACGACCGAACTATCGATAGGATCAACATAATAAGTCTGTGTTTCCGGCAGAATCGGATCCACATCAATGAAGTACTCGCGATGCGACTGCGACTCGAGCGACTTCAGGGTGGCGCAACCTCCGGCAACCATCGCCAGGCACAGCAGGCCGTGAGTATATTTCATGATTTGTCTCATGCGCATTGGCTTAGAATGGCGAGATCAGTTCGACAAAAAGCACGCCCTGCTTGATATCCGGCCGACCAGCGCGGCTAAAATTCTGCCGCGTCCGCTGATAGCCGATAAAGAGCGAGTTGTCGCGAATGCCGAAATAATCGGCGGTGATCCGGAACATCGCCAGATAATCGGTCTGGGAGAAAGTATCGTCTTCAAAGGCGCGGTCCCAGTGTTTGAACGGCAACAGCGGCAGCCCCTGTGCCCCCAACTGAAAACTGGTCTTTGGCGTCAGGCTGAACTGCCCCATGACGATCGGGATGAAATCGCTATACGAAGACCTCGGCGTGCCTTCGCTATCGATTTTTTCGTAAATCAACCGATGCTTGAATTTCGGCGTGACGCTAAAAGAGCCTCGGGTCCAGGTATAATCTATTTTGTTGACGATCGAGAATCGCGAACGCACATCCGCAGGCTGTAACAACCCGCTACCGTCGGCAAACTCGATCTCAGCTTGGCTGTTGCGCGACCACAGGAAACCATTTTCAATGTTGACATTTTGCAAGCCGAGATACTTGGTGCTGATAAACGCCAAATTGACAAAGCTATCGCGCATCAATAACAAGTCAGGCGTCGCCGGTCGCCGGAACCCTTCCGAATTGGGCGGACCATCGGGTCGGTTAGCCCAGTTGATAAACTCGATATCCTCCAACGCCACACTATAGATAAAAGTGTGGTCGGGAATATCGTCTTTGACCGTCTTCGCGTCGAAATTGATTTTGACTTCGCCGACACCGCGTTTTTCGACCGAATAGCCATAGCGGAAGTATGCCGACTCCGCCTCGCCTGCACCGACGATCTGGCTATTGTCGTAGCGGCCGACGCTGATGAAATCACCGAACTTGCCCAGGTTGTCATACCTCAGAAAGACATGCTGGCCCTTCTGATCACGCGGATAAGGATAGTCCGGCAAATCGTCGTTCTCGCGAAAATCGGGCACGTTATTATTGTTAAAATCGATCCCGTAGACAAATTCCGGCGGCTCCGAGTCATAGGTCAAAAACGGCTCTTCCCAGTCGACGACAAAGTTCTCGTTGCGATCGAGATCGGGTATATTGTCGACGTTTTCGTCCAAACCGGGATAGACCTGGGCATTGGGAAAACCAGGATACAATTCGCGCGGCTCGGCGATCGCCGAATCGTTGGTATGGTCATCGGGAAAGCGGTCGTGGTCGTCGTTATCTTCGAGGATGGGAAATTCTTGCGTGTCGGACTCAACCCTTGCGCCGGGTGCGTCCTGGCGGTCGACATGGAAAGCCATGCCGCCGCGGTAGCTGTCGTAACCACCGGCGTAATCGGGCTCCATGCGAAAGACCTCGCCGCCCAACGCCAAACCGCCGGCAAGGTCTTTGACCCCCTTGAGCCACCAGGCCCATGCGCGCGCGCTGCTGCGGTCGCCCTCATTATTCCCGACGGGAAAGATAAAGTTCTGCAGATTGTGCGCGACCTCGCCGCTAAGGTCTAGACCGACCAGTTCAGCTTGCCAGTTGACCGAAGCCAGGCTTTGACCGGTGGGAATACCGTAGTCAAAATTGACGATGCGCCGATTCGAACCAGTGCTATTATCCCCCTCGGAACGGGAGACAGTGTAATAAAGCTCTTCATCCTCGTCAGTATACCACTTAAAAGGACGCCGTGTTGCCCGTTCGGCCGCTTGGCCGGTCGGGGCAGGCCAACTCATTTCCGAGATTGCAGCGCCGCCATTGCGGTCGATATTGAACATGTCATGGGTCTGACTCACGCCCAAGCGATAATCACCGGCCACATCGGCGACAAAGCGCGTCGAGCGCACCGTCATATCCGCCGGCAGTACGAAGGTGTAAACCACCGGCACCTTGCCTTCGGCCTCAAGTGCACCATCGGCGCGCACCAGCCCG
The DNA here is from genome assembly GCA_015660315.1 of Candidatus Latescibacterota bacterium. GTDB lineage: Bacteria > Latescibacterota > UBA2968 > UBA8231 > UBA8231. Next base: position 1,891 of record DQLG01000303.1, on the reverse strand, counting down.
CCTTCCGGCGGCCCGGCCTCTAAGAGCGGGTCGTAGTCTGGATCGTTATCGAGACTCGTCAGCCGTATCGATTCCCCACTGCGTTCGCCTTCGATAATAATGTCCATGCCATAGGAAATGGCGTTTGCCTGCGTTTCCTCAGGCGAATCGTCGGCGACAAAAACTCGGATCGTTTTCGGGCCGAGCATATCGTAAGGCAAATCGCCACGCCAAGTGCTCGTGCGCGAGAGCCCCGGTGAGGACATGATTTGATTAACTAAAGAACCGCCGACACTGGCGAAACGACCAATTTCGTGCTGCCAGTGGCCACCAAAGAGCAAAACAGGCGAATTGTCAAAAGTATCGTCGCCAGCACCCTGTGCCCATCCCGAGAACAACAACGCAGCGCCCTGTTCGCCGCCGCGGGAGTAAAACACCGTGCCGCGATCGCGTTCTTTGTAATTGAGGTCCATCCGGACCGTATTTAGCTGACTCGAAGCCAGAGTAAGCGGCGTAAAGACAGTGCGTACTTGCGAGCCACCACCGGCCGAGGCCACGTTGCCCACCGTGGCAGTCCAATGTAGGTCTTTGTAGGTATAATGACCGACGTTGAACGAAAGGAACTTATGATCGATATAGCTATAGCCACTGAAATCACTGCCGCTTCGCGACTCTTCTACGGCCAGAACCCGGCGATAACCGGCCCCCATATAGTTGCCGATGCGATCCCAACCGACATTGCGAGTCTCAAGTTGCCGACCGGACGTCACCGCCCAAGGAATCAACTCGCGGAAATAGAGAATATATCTTTCGTCGGCGTAATTGAGATAGGGAACGCTGTCTTCAGCGTTTAGGAAGGACCGGCCTAGACCGCGCTGATAGCGATCTTGCGGACCACGCAGAAAGGCCGGGCGCTGTTTCCATGGAGGCTCGCGCGGCGTTCCTGGGTCAGTATTGTAGTAGGGTAGCGCGCCAGCCGACTCGGGATGGCGCTGTGCCTCTGCCGGTACGGACAGACAAACACAAGCCAACGCAAACAAAATCACCCAACGTCTGGCAAAGTAGCTCTGTACTATCTTGGAAAGAAGCGGCATGAAACCCCTCGCGGCTGACCTTGTTCACTTTGCGTGAAACATCCGAAGCGATTAAAGCAACAGTCGAGCAAGCTTCGGCCCGAGAGAAAATAAGTTTGACAAACCTAGCCAGTCAAGTAAAAAAAAGGAGAGCGGACATAACGCCCGCTCTCCCAACAAATCTAAATCTGTCCTGCAGTCTGAAAAATCAGCCTACTGGACGAAGGTCTTCTTGATACCGGCCCAAGAGTCCTGCTCGACGGCAGTAGCGTCGGTCGGACCAGCGGGCGTATCGACGAAGACCCAGTTGGCGAACTCAGACTGATTACCACCAGCCCAGGCTACGCACTGAATCTGACCACCGTAGGCATCTTCGCCATCGGGATCAACTGCCAACCAGGTGAAACCCATCTCGGAGCCAACCGTCGGCTTGGCGAAGAGGTTACCGTTGCGCAGAAAGGTATCCCACTCCATGCGGGCCTCAATCACGTAATCGGCATCGCCGGCGTCGCCGAACTCGTCGCCAGCGTCGCGGAAACCGTAGTCAAAACCCTCAATCGCGTCGGCATCATGCACGTCGACACGGGCGTTCTGCACCGTGGTGATAAAGCAGACGGACAGCGCGTTCGAGTTCTGCGGCACGGCCATGAAGTTGATCACGTTCAGGTTGACATACTCACCCGTGGGGTCACCACCGGGGTGATCTTCGTTGTTCATGTCCAAGTAGAGCGACATGCTGTCGCGCTCCCACCAGGCACGAGCCTCGCCACCACCTTCGGTGTCGCGGATATTGTCGCTAACTTCTTCGATATAATACAGCGCGTCGTCATCCCAAGCCT
>DQLG01000180.1 GCA_015660315.1 Candidatus Latescibacterota bacterium | reverse complement strand
CCAAGCTGTGGATGCTGCGCAATTGGCCTAACCATCGCCCTTTATCTCCGCTCGGGCTATACGCCAATCCCATACTTTGCTCTAAAGGTATCCAACAGTGAAAACCCAAACTCCAGACGAGCGAAAAAGTAGCTAAAAGAAAAACCGAGCTAACCTGGGAAAAGGCCGCGATCCCCACCCCCATAACGAGCAAGGCGACTGCAGCAACTTTTGCAGGGGCAAAACGAATAATCAACGCAAGAAAAAAAGCGTTGAGAAAACCTGGCACTTCGCGCAAGGCTTCGACCAACCCCAATTGGTGCGGCTCGATATTCAAACGGTCGACGATGAAATTATTAAATAGCGTCATCTGCACCCCGAAGAACATGCCCGTACCTGCAACGGCGACAGCCAAAAGAGCGAAATTTCGGTTCCAAGCTGCAAATGGATTTTTGATATCTGCTCCCTGCGATAAGTTATACTGGTATGGGCAATGGCTTCATCTGCGTTCAAAAGAGCAAGATTCAGCCTTGGCCTGCTGATGTGTTTAATTACCCTCTATTGGCTGCGACCACTATCGGGAATCAGCCCATTGCGCCGTTAGGTTTGCGAAAAATGGAGGGCCCCGCAGTTAAACACCTATTCCTCTGCACCGCAAACTCATAGTGTTTTTCCCTTCCAGTCAATATTCTCACGAACTCCCCACCCCCTTGACACTCTAATAGACAGCCGTTAAGCTAACGCCAACAAGGACCTTGTTTGCAGGTAATAATTTAGCTTTCACCGACTGGGAGATCGAATCATGGCCGACGAACGCGTTTTTGTAGGCGACCTGACCCGCAAGGAATTTCGCGAACGCATCGCGGCGGGAACGATCAAGGCCGCCATCGTACCTACCGCCGCAACCGAACAGCACAATGAACATCTACACATGATCCACGATACACTGCATGCCAGTTATATGGCCGAACACGCAGCCCAAAAGCTATTGCCGCAGGTCGTCGTGGCTAGTCCGATCGCCATTGGCGTCTCCGAACACTGGATGCCGCACATCGGCACATTGACCGTGCGGCCGGAAATCTTCTGCGAATATGTCTTTGACGTCTGCAACTCGCTGGTGCGGGCCGGCATTAAGAATGTCCTGATCCTCAACGGCCACGGCGGCAATGTCAAACCAATGATGCGCCGCATCGACGAATACAAAGACAAACTTGGAATCAACCTGCGTTTCCAATCGTATTGGGACGTCTATGATCCCGCCTTAGTACAACAACACATGGAACACGGCCGCTTGCCAGGCCACGCCGATGAATTCGAGACTTCGACGATGCTATATCTGGCCCCCGAGCGGGTCCAGACCGAGGCAATAGACAACGAATCCGCCGCCCTTGGCACACGCGAAAAAGGCGAAGCCCTGGTGGGGCCGGCCGTTGACGGCGTCGCCGAGTTACTGCGCCAGATGATCGACGGCGAAGACATAAACCTGCCGACAGTGACCTTTTACCCCGAGGGCAAACGCGACCTGGTCAGCGGAGAACCGGTCTGACATTACCCCCCGCGCTGCTCCCGCAGATCCCATCTGCGGGAAGTACAGTTTCGCGAAGGGCCTCGAGGACCTGCGCGCTAGTTTTTGCCTTTCATTGTATACATATTAATTATTATGCGAACAAAATAGCATCCGCTAGGGTTTTAAAACCACCCCCAGCGCTTCAGCCGGCGACTCCACGAGCACATCAACCGCCGCCGCAATGTCATCCAGGACGAACTCGTGAGTGTACAGCGGGTTGACTTGCAATTTACCCGTGACCATCGCCCGCAAGCATTCAGCCAAATTGCGTTGTGTCGGCCATTCTACAAATACCTTGGGATATTCTCGCCCGTGCTCATAGGCTTCATCGTGATATCCCGGCCCCGTGCGCGCACTACTGCGGACATCGACATTGCCCAAGGAAGCGCCGAATCCATGGGTTATCTGAGCACCGCCGACCAAGACGATCCGCCCCATGCGATGCGTGTCAGGGGCCTGTTTCAGGCTCTGATATATTTTCTCGAAAGCTGCGGTCGCCTCCCCACCAAAAGCGACGATGCCAAAATCCATGCCGTAGCCGGCAGAAAAGATCGCCGCTTGCTCGATCGGATCATCATTTTTTGCATCGACCACGCTCTCGATACCTATTTGCCGGGCTATATTCTGTCGCAGGGCAAAATGATCTACCCCTTGAATATGGCAACCGCTGAGTTGTGCGAACTGAGCAGCAAACTGCCCCACCAACCCCAGCCCAACCACTATCCCATTCTCCCCGAATACGGGCGCGGTGCGACGAACCGCGTGCAGACCAGTGGCTGCCAGGTGCACCGCTGCAGCCTCTTCAAAGCCCAAGCCCTCCGGGATAGCCACACACATATTCTGCGGCATATTGACCCAATCCGCGTGCAAAGCGTAACCGCCCCCCATACAAGCGACTCCCTGACCGACGGCGAATTGCTCGACTTCGGTACCAACGCGTTCGATTACCCCGGAATTAGCATATCCGAAGGGCCGGGGTTCATTGTTGGTATTCGGGTGCTTTCTCATCGCGAGCACCCGACCCAATTCGGTTCCCGGACTGATCAGCGCAGCCTTGACCCGCACCAAAACCTCGCCAGGTCCAATTTCGGGTAAGTCACCCTGTATACACACCCCCTGGCCACTGCCATCGATGGCCGCAACTTTATATTTCATATCAACATTCCTCTTCTACCCTAAGTAAAGCGCAAATTATACAACCGCAAGTTCAACTGTCCGTTTGCGCAGCAAGCTCAACCTATATTATTTTG
>DQLG01000306.1 GCA_015660315.1 Candidatus Latescibacterota bacterium | reverse complement strand
GTTGGCGATCTCCTTTCTGCGCTCGGCGCAAGGTGCGGCATTTGTCTTGGCTCTTTTTTTTCTGCGCGGGCATAGGCTGCGCGATATCGAGTGGTCTCGTTGGCATATTATTGGGGGCTTGAGCATAAGCGTCAACTATTCTTTTTATGCGCTGTCGCTGAGTTATACCACGGCTAGCGCCGGCGTGTTGATCGTACAGGTGCAATACGTGACGCTGGCGGTATTGGCGGCCTTCGTATTGCACGAGCGATTGGGACTGGCTAAAGTCGCGGGCATGGGGCTGGTGCTGGCCGGGGTCGCGGTTGTTGTGGGTATGCGGACCGATGTCAGCGACCTGCTGGCACCGCGCTATCGACTGGGCAATGCCCTGATGCTGCTTTCGGGTTTGGGCTGGGGGGTTTACGCACTGGCGAACAAGGCATTGGCGCATCGGGCGGAGACACCGGCGATACTGTTCCCAATGATGGGCATCAGCGCGTTAGTCACGGGGGGGCTAGCTGCGCCGCAGTTCGAGCTTCGATCACCGCCGACGGTGGAAACATTGGCCGCGGTGCTCGTCGTCGGTGTATTGGGCACGGGGCTCTCGTTCACCCTGGTCTCGGAGGGGATGAAAAGGCTCAGTGCTGCGCTGGCTGGCACGATAACCACTGCGACGCCGATTGCGCAAATTGCTTTGGCGCACTGGATTTTGCAAGAGCCGGTGACCTGGAGTCTGGCTGGCGGTGGGGTGTTGATCCTAGCGGGCGTGCTTGCTATGGTATATGCCGAGCGATCTCAAACTGAGAACGAGCCGAGCTGAGTGGTCGAGTGTGCGTTCAGCCGCGTTTGTTGCCGAACACCCAGACGTCTTTAAAAAAGCTCTGCCGCTGGGGGGCGAGGCCGTCAATCACAGTTGGGTTCATACAGGGTTTCGGCTCGTGGAAGCGCGCAGTTACGTGGTTGTAGGCGATGAGGATCGCGTTGCGGGCGTGTTCGGAGTGGGTCCAGGCCGCCCCGGTGTGCCGCACTCCTTCTGAGAATACGACCAGGCTGCCAGCCGGGCAGCCATAGGTTTCCCAGATTCCAGATTCGGGGTCGTCGGCTTCTGCGGGCCAGTTGCCGTTCTGTGCCGAAGCCATATTGGCCTTGTGCGATCCGGGTACCAGGCAAGTTCCGCCTTTGCCTTTGACGACTTCGTTGAGTTCCCAGACGATGCGCGTCATGCCGCTGTAAATGCACCCATTGTGGTAGCGGTAAGAGGTTGAGGGGTGCAGGCTGGTGCCGCCGGCGTGCGGGTGCCAGTGCTTGCTTTCGTCGTCTGCCGAGCGGCGCGAGACAAAGATGCTTTCGAGGCGGATGCGCTCGCGATTGGAGTCGATCACTTGCTGTAGGATGCCCATGACACGCGGGTGGTCGATGAGAAACTCCGCCGGGCCGGCCATTGGGGCGCGGTGGTGCTCGGGCAGGCTATCGTGGTCGCGCGAATAGGCGTCGGTATGAGCGCGCACGGTCGCGAGTTCGTCCGCGGTGAGCACGCCGGGAATAACGAAGAAGCCTTTTAGGTCAAAGATAAACTTCTCGTAATCGGACATGGGGTGAACGGCGGGCGTGGTTTGTTTGTCGCGGTCACTCATTTTCCCCTCTAACACAACAGGTGTGCTCGGCATACTCGTCGTCAATCGCGTGCGGGTCTAGTAGATATTGTTGATTGTATTATCTGGACCGTAATGGCGGGCGGTGGGCAGGTCGTATTGCTTGCACCAGTCTTTGAGCGGGTTGGCGCCGCCGTCGGGTTGGAAGCCGACGACATCGTCGTATTGCTCCCCGGCTAAGAAGCGCTCTAAGGGCGATAGTTTGGCGATGAAATCCTCGTTTTGACGGCGGAAGTCCATCGGCATGACCCAACGATAGCCGTAACCGATCATAATGCCCTTGCGAATTTGGTCGGTGAGATTGACGGCGCCGGCGTGCCAGGTGCGGTTTTCGAAAAGTAGGCAGTCGCCGGGTTTGAGCAGGGGTTCGACGGCGCCGACTGGGTCGGCTTGGCCCTCGGGGATTTCGACGCCGGTGCTCAGGAGATTGCTGCCGGGCACGACCATGGTGTTGCCGCTTTTAGGTTGGCTCAGGTCGGTGAAATAGTAGGCGCATTTCAACTCGATACGGGGGATGCTATAATCGCCGAGCGCCTGCATCGCCTGCATATAGTCTCGGTGCCAGCCGGGGGCGCGGTGGGTGTCGGGCGTGTCGGGCGGGTTGGGATATTTATAAATCAGGTGCGAGGTCATCAGTTGTAGGTTAGAGCCTAGCAGGTGTATTACCAAGGGCAGGATCTTGGCCTGGGTCATTAGCGGAATAAAGGCGTCGTTGAGGCTGACGCTATTGCGAAAACCGTCGTAGAGGCCGGTGAGGTTGGTCTGACGGTTGGTCTGTAGGTCACTGTCGATCAGGAGATCGCTGGCCTTTGTCAAGGTGGCGATAGTTTCTTCGTTGAGCACGTCGCGGACAATTAGGTAGCCCTGCTCGTCGAATTGGCGGATCTGTTCTTCGGGGACGGGGGTGTATTCCAGCACGGTGTATGCTCCTGGTGTATTTATCGAAAATGAGCGGGTTCTTGCTGTGAAAAGTAAGCAAAATATGTGACACGGGTCCAATCGACCCTATGTATATTTGCGTGCTGCCTGATGTGTTGTTAATGTGCTGCCAAGCGAAGACTGAATATGTGCAACATTTTTAAGGGATATTATTTATGACGCCGCGGATGGAATCTATCGAAGATGCTAGCGTGTGGACCGGTGCGGATCTAGAACGCGACCGCTCCTGGGCGTTCGAATTGACCGCCGAACACCGGGCCGACCTGGACCGCGCGTTGCAGGATGTCAAAGCGCGTGGCCTACAATTGGCCGAGATCACGCGCGAAAATTTTTTATTGCCCGCGGTGGATGAGACACTGCGCGCGATACTGCACGAGTTGCGCGACGGTCGGGGTTTTGCTTTTTTGCGCGGTTTTCCGACGGAGGATTATGCACTCGACGACGTGGAGAAGCTCTACTGGGGTCTTTGCACCCATTTGGGCACGGGTGTGACGCAAAATAGTGAAGCGGGGCTGGTGCACCACGTCACCGATGGCAAGTCACGGCCCAAACAGGGCACGCGCGGCGTCGGCAACCCCGGGCCAGTCGGTTTGCATATCGACCTGGCCGATTGTGTGGTATTGTGCTGTGTGCGTCAGGCGCTGGACGACCCGCACAGCACGGTGGCCAGCGCGATGACGGTCTATAACGAGATTCTGCGCCAGCACCCGGAATGGTTGCCGAGGCTCTACGAAGGTTTTATCTGGACCCGTAGGGCGGAGGAGGCAATGGGCGAAACGCCGGTTTCTGATTTCAAGGTGCCGGGGTATAGCGCGGCGGGCGGTGTGGTGACGTGTCGTTTTAACGGCGGCTGGATCAAGGCCGGTATGGATCTGGCGGGCGAAGAGATGACGGACGAGGAAATAGCCATATTCAAATTTATCAGTGAGACGGCCGCTGCCAATAGCTATACTTTCCCACTACACAAAGGTGATCTCGCCTTTTGCAATAACTACACTGTTTTCCATGGTCGGGCTGGTCACGAACCGATCGACGACGAAGCACAAAAAAGACTGTTGCTGCGGATTTGGATGGACCTGCCCAATGTGCGCTGCTTTGCCGATGAGGGCCTTATCCGCTACGGCACCATCCGCTACGGTAATTTGGGCTGGACGGCTGCTGATTTGTTGGCGGGAAAGCATCATACGCCCCACCGTTGCCGCGCCGACGGCGTGCCGCAGGTGTAGCGAATAGCGGTAGAGGTTTAGTGTAAAGGATGGTAACAAAACAATAGGACTTATGCAGATTATATCCGAACAAGGCAGCGAACGCGCCACGAACGATAGCGGCAAGATCATCACCTTCGATGGACGCACGCATGTGGCCTGGCAGGACGTGACCCGCGAGGGCTACTATAATCGCGTGCGCACCTTCGAGC
>DQLG01000626.1 GCA_015660315.1 Candidatus Latescibacterota bacterium | reverse complement strand
TAGCAGTTCGGCTGCGGCCAGGGCCTCGTCGGTGATTGCGCCAATAGAGAGGATGAGTGCGTCTTCGCCGTCGAGGACGCACTCGGCCCTGTCGGGGTGGAAACGGCCACCGAGTGCCGGAATGATCAGGCCTTCTCGCTTGCTTATGCGGTAGTAGACGGGGCCGGGCGCGTCGTAGGTGGTGCGTAGGGCATTGGCTGCTTGCGCGTCGTCGGCGGGCACGACGATCTGCATCGCGGGTTGCAGTCGCAGGACGCCGTAATCCTCTAGGGCCGCGTGGGTCAGGCCGTTGGATCCGTATTCGAAACCGCCGCCCACCCCAACCAGACGGGCAGGGAAATGGTGCAGGCCGGGGCCGTTGCGCAATTGCTCGTAGGGACGTAGGGCGGCGAAGGTGGCGATGGAGTACATGAAGGGGATATACCCGGCTTCGGCCAGGCCGGTGGCTAGGCCGGCCATATTGGCTTCGGCGACCCCGACGTTGAAGAAGCGGTCGGGAAAGTCGCGGGCGAAACCCTCCAAGACACCGAAGCCGAGATCCGCAGTCAATAACACGACGCGGGGGTCGTCGCGGGCGATATCTTCTAGGGCTCGCGCGAAATATTTTCTCATAAATCGGCGGTGATTTCGCTAAGAGCCGAGGCGTATTGCTTGTCGGTCATCGGCAAATAATGCCACTCTACCTTGTCCTCCATAAAGGAAACGCCTTTGCCAGCGGATGTCCGGGCCAGGACGACGCTGGGGCTTTCCTCCTGCACTGCCTCGGCAAAAGCCGCCTGCAGCGCAACTGGATCGTGTCCATCGACTTCGATCGGCCACCAGCCGAAGGATTGCCAGCGTTCGGTTTGTGGTTCCATTTGCAGGACGTCCGCCGTCTTGCCCAGCGCCTGCTGGCCGTTGCAGTCGATGACGGCGGTCAGGTTGCAGAGCCGGTGGTGGGCGGCGAACATGGCCGCTTCCCATACCGCTCCCTCATTGCACTCGGCATCGCTGAGCAAGGCGTAGGTGCGCCGGGGCGAGCCGTCGAGGCGGGCTGCGAGTGCGGCTCCGGCCGCAAAGGATAATCCGTGCCCGAGGGAGCCGGTGGTGAAGTCGACCCCGGTGAGGTCCCGTTCGGGGTGGACGCCCAATAACGAGCCGTCACCACAATATGAGTGCAAGTCTTCGAGGGTGAGGAAACCCTTGAGCGTCAGGGCGGCGTAGAGCGCGAGGGCGGCGTGGCCCTTGGAGAGCACGAAGCGGTCGCGCTCCGGATCATCGGGACGGGCGATATGCAGGACATCAGAATAGAGCACGGAGATGATCTCGGTGACCGAAAGGGCAGACCCTATGTGGCCGACATGTGCCCTTTTGGACTCTTCGAGTATGATACGGCGCAGTGAGGCCGGATTTATTTTTTTTGAGCACATCCACCAAAAATAGTCTGTGGTGTGGAGCAGTGCAACACCTGTGGCGGCAAAGACAGTGGCACATACGCGTTCGGCGATCGGTATGGGCCAAACAACAATAAAAGGGGACCTTGTATAGGTCCCCTTTTATTGTGCGCAATCGGCGAATTTACTCGGCACTTGCGCTTGCGGCCAGCAGCCGTCGCGCATCAGCGCGGTCTTCGATGGCGAGTACGCGTTGGCAAAACTCGACGGCGCGTTGGTGTTGCTCCTGCAGGTTAAAAGCCAGGGCCGCCTTGTAGAGCGCGTCCGGATCGTCTGGCGTAAGACGGACGAGGTAGAGCAGTACGGAAGTCGCTTGTTCGCGTTGGTCGCTTGCCCATAGCGATTCGGCGAGTCGTTGCAGGACATTTCGGCGGTCCGGCAAAAAATGCAGCGAGCGCCCATAGGCCAGGGCGGCGCGTTCGTGGTTGCCGTCGGCGGCGAATTGCTTGGCGATATTGTAATAGGCTTTGCCGGCGAGTTCCGCTACGCCCGCGTTTTCACCGATGCTTAACAATTGGCTAAAGGCCTGGTCCGGATCGCCTTTTTTCATCGATTGGATCACCAGCGCGATGGCGGCGAAGGCGTTGTGCTCGGGAAATTAGGTTCTGGCCTGCGCGAGGTCGACCGTTACTTGCCCAGGCTGGGCCATCTGTGCGAGACATAGCCGAGTATAAGCATCCTCGCGATAAACGGCTTCCCCGCCCAATTCCAAGGCTTTGCGCATCAGGCGAATGCCGGTCGGATCGTCCCCTGCGGTCAGGTAGGACCTAGCTTCTGAATAGTATGTCAGTCCCTCTGCTTGTTTGAGGCCCGTATAGCTAATGGCCAGGATCGTCGTGACCGAACAGGCGAATACCGGTCGTCGCCAAGATCCCAGCAGGTGTTCCGCGCTTTGCAGTCCCCAGGCGAGGATCGCGCACGAACCGGCGCTGGCGAAATAGAGATAGCGCGAAGGGCCGATCTGAAGATCGAGGATGATCTCTTCGGTGAGCAGGGCGAAGGGCAGCAGCAGCAGGGCGGTCCAGATCGCCCAGGCCGAGACGGGTTCGGGTTTGCGCCATACCAGATAGACTACAAGGCCCAGCAGCGCGGCGCCGAGAAAAAGCTCCCAGGTTTGGAGTTCGCTCGAGCGCAACGGCAGCCAGTGGGCGGTGCTCAAAAGCCGGCTGAGCAGCCAGAAGAACGAACGCGCGAAACCCAAGACGAGTTCGACAAGGGCCGATGCGGAGTAAGAATGAAAAGCGTCCATCGTACTGGTGCGACGGGAGGTGAAGTGGAAGACGACCGCCAATGTCGGCCCAAGTAAGAGCGCGAACGGTAAGAGGTCGTAGAGCGCGCGGCGCAGGTCTCGGCCCTGAGTACAGACCCAAAAAAAGCAGAAGGGCCAGACCATCAGGCTGGCGATATGACTCAGTGCGCCCAGGATCAGACTGCTGTAGAAGCCCACGAGCCAGAGGCGTCTTCGCGTATCGCAGCGCCATACAAAACAAAGCAGTGCCAGCAAGGCAAAAACCAAACCCATGACATAGTTGAGACTGGAAAGCTAGTGGATACCGCGGAAATGCGCGACATTGACTAGGAAGAGCAGTCCCGTCAACATGCTTAGCTCAATATTATAACCGATCGCCGTACAACAGCGCACCAGTAGCAAGCTGACGCCCACGTGCCAGCTAACGACCAGCAGATGATACCATCCCGGGTCGGCGCCCCAGGTTAGGAAGGCCAGAAGCGAAACGAATTCGTACAGCAGCCGCCCCGAAGCCTGTTCTTTCTCTAGCGAAAAGAAAAAGGGCCAATCCTGGCTGATGCGCGCGTTGTCGCGGAAGTTATCGGCATCGTGTGTTTCGAGCAAATGGTGTCGCAAATCGCCGAAGCAAAACCAGGCGAGCAGACAGGCGATGGCCGTATAGCCCAGCCATAGGCGCAGACTGGGGACGAGGGGGAAGATCTGTCCGTCGGTTTTCATCGCTCAGATCGGGCAGCGGGTGTGCCGGTGTGTTCACTTAGCGCTTGTAAAATCCTGTCAGCTGCGGCTAGGTCTCCCTGTAACGCGAAGATTTCCGCCATGCGCTGGTACGCACGGCGATAAGCGGGATCTTGTTTTAGCGTTTGTTCATAGGCCGTGAGCGCATCCCCGAGTCGTTGTTGGTACTGGTATATACGGCCCATTGCGTAGTAGAGATCGGCGTCCGTGCGCAGGCGCAACGCGTGACGGCTGTTGTCAAGGGCCAGGTGGATCTGCTGGCGGAGCTCGGCGACTTGCTTGGCGCCGTGGTCACGGTCGGCGGCTTCCATCTCATCGATCAAGGCCGCTGCCCGCTGCCAGCGGGCGAAGGTCAGATCCTTGAGTGTTTTAAAGCGGTCGGGATCGATACGCAGGGTTTGTTCGTAGGCGCGAATGGCCGTGGTGGGGTCCTTCTTTTTGAGGAAGCCCGCGCCGAGGTTGTGCAGGGCCTTGGCGACTATCTCGGCGTCGGAGGTGGTCGTATAGCGAAGGTCCAATGCCAACTGCATGGCTTTTTCGCTGAACTCCGCCGATGGGAGCATGGCGTCGATGGCCAATTGCAATAGCCGCAGGTTTTTGCTGGCGGGAAGGGTGGCCAGTGCTTTTTCCAACACGGGGACGGGATCGTCTTCGCTATCCATCGTCAGTAGGCACAAGCGGATATAGACGTCTTCGGCCGGCAGGGCTTCGGGCGCTTGCGCCAGGGCGCGGTGGAATTGCTCTCGGGCTGTCGCGTATTGCCCGCTTGCGCTATAGCTGCGGCCAGCCGTATACAGAGATATCGCCTCTGCTTGTTTGAGGCCGTGATAGCTGCTAATCAAAATCAGAAGAGCTAGGCCGCCGGCCAGATAGGGGCTAGCGTGGCGGCGGGTCCAGTCCAAGGCGGCGGCGATCAGCAGCGAGGATCCGGCGCTGGCAAGATAGAGATAGCGCGAGGGGCCGGCGGGCAAACCGAGGATGGTGGCTTCGGTCAAGAGCAGGAAGGGGAATAGGCCTATCAAGGTCGCCAGTGCGGCGGCTCGTAGCGGGTCTTTGTGGCGCCAGATCAGCCAGAATAGCAGGGCGAAGACCACGGCGCCTAAATATAATTCCCAAGTCTGCTGCAAATAGATCGGCAGGGGCAGCCAGTGCGCTGTCGTCAGCAGTCGGCCGCAAAACCACCAGAGCACGCGGACCATGCCCAATACAAGATCCCAGATTGGCAGCGCCCCGTATGAGTCGATGGATTGCCAAGTACTCGTATTCTTCGCGGCGAGTTGTACCGCGGCGAAGAATGCGGCGGCCAAGAGCAGGCCGCTCGGCCACAGGGCGCGAAGGGCCAGCAGCAGATTATTGTAGCGCTGCCAAAGTAAATAGAAGGCGAGCAGCCAGGCGACCGCGATTGACGGGTGCGCCAAAACGCCCAGTGCCAGGGAGGCGGCGAACGCTGTGGGGTGTTCGGCTTGCGCCCTCTTGCCGAGTGCGAGGATGCCGAGCAGGCCGCAGCAAAGCGCCAGCGGATAGTCAAGGGCGGAGATGTGGTGCACGGCTTGGAAGTGGGTGACGTTGACGAGAAAGAGCAGGCCGGCCAAACCCGCGAGTATCGACTCGCCGCCCTGTTGCCAGACGACGCGCGCGAGTAACCAGGCCGCGAGCGTGTGCATGGCCACGACGAGCAGGTGGAAGGCGGCAGGGTCGTTGCCGAAGATTAGAAAGGCCAAATATTTGACAGCCTCGGCGAACGGGCGGCCGGACGCTTGCTCTTTTTCGCCGAAAAAAAAGAGCAAGTCCTGTTCGATGCGTAGGTGGTCGCGAAAAGCCTCGGCGTCGTGCGTATCGAGCAAGTGCGTGTGCAAATTGCCGAAACAGAGCCAAGCGGTCAGGCAGAGCAGGCCGGTGTAGACCAGCCAGAAGTTGCATTTATTGGTCAATCTATATCGCCGCGGTGTGTTAGAGTTCGAGAATGTCGAGGCTGTCGCGGTGGATCAGGGCGTCGATCTGGTCTTCGTGCAGGCGCGGCAGTGCGGTGCCGTCGAGCATCTTGTTGAGCGCGTAGAGGCCTTCTATCGAGGCGTCGATCGTCGTAAAGGGGTAGTCGCTGCCAAAGAGCAATTTGTGCCAGACTCCGTATTCCTGGACCAGCATCAAGCTGTTATAAAACTGGAAGGGTCGATAGTGCAGGGCGCTGACGTCGGCGTAGACATTGGGATGTTTGCGGATGACGACGGCGCACTCGCCTTCGTAGGGATGTGATAGATGCGCCATGATGATCTTGACATCGGGAAAGCGGGTGGCGACCGGGTCGAGGTGGCGCGGCAGGGTGCAGTCGAGCGGGGCTTGGGCGACGAAGGTGGTGCCGGTGTGCAGCAATACCGGCAGGTGGTGCTCGGTGGCGTAGCCCCACAGCGGGTCGAGGCGTTCGTCGTGCGGGTAGAAGCCGGCGTACATCGACAGCAGTTTGATGCCTTTGAGCCCGAGTTCCTGGTGGCCGTATTCCATTTCCTCTTGCCAGCCGTCCTGGGTGGGATCTACGGCAAGGAAGCCGATCAGGCGGTCGGGATGGGTCTTGACGTAGTCGGCGACGTATTGGTCGTCGACCCACAGGCCGGAGAGGCGGGCCTTGCCGCCGAAGACGATGGTTTTGTCGCAGTTTTGCGCGCTTTGGCGGTAGGCCTCATAGGTGATGCTCAGGTCGAGTTCCTTGTCGGCTCTGGCGAATTGCGCGGCTTGTTGGCGGAATTGCTCGGTGAAGTGCTCGGGGAATTGCCAGGTGTGGCTGTGTATGTCGATTATCATAGGTACTTTGTCCTAGTGGTTTGGGCCCCTACCGGACCTGGGTGGCTGATGAAAGATACGGTGGTGTGTGGGACTAGGCCAGGGGAGTGGAGAGGGGCGGGATTGGTGGGAATCCAGGAGATTGCTCGATTGATGCGACGTAGGGTTATTCCTGTGGTGATGGCTGATATCGCTTGCTGATTTCAGCGGCGATTGCAGTTCGACGAACGCGACGCGGTCTCCGCTATTTCTAATAATAGCGAGCGATTCGGTAACTGTTTCGGGCGCGACACTGTCTTTGGGATCAAAGGTGAAGATAAACGACCTGTCCGCAGCGCGTTCTGCGAGAAGGACTTCCGCCAAATTTAGGCGCGCAGATGTATGAATTCTTTCGTGCCGAACTCAAAGAGCGTTCGTACGAGATCCACCGTAAGATGGTTATAAAAAAATGGCAGACCGATCCGTTCGCTCAGGTGGGAACCGATGGTGTATTTGCCCGCCGCCGCGGGGCCGTGGATAAAGACGGCGATCATGGCTGTACGGTACCGAGAGAGCGAAGACGCATTGTCTCTAACGTCTCATAGCAGGCGGCCAGCGGGTGATAGTCGGTCTTCGAAGGCGGGCTTTTCAGATCGTCGTACTTCTTATTGTCCCCATCTAAAATCCGATACCAGGCGCCGTATTCGTGGTCGACTAAATATTGATCGGCGAAAGTCCATGCCTTGTCATACCATACCCAATATTTATCATCACCGGTCCTCGTCGCCATACAGGCGGCGGCGGCGAAGGTTTCGGATAGGACCCAATAGTAGCGGTCGGTGTCGAGGATGGCCCCGTCGGGTGCGAAGGAGTAGTGCATACCTCCGTTGTCAGCGTCCCAGCTTTTCTCCAGGGCGATGTCGAAGAGGTTCTGGGCGCGTTCGAGCATCCAGGCCTCTGGGCGATAGCGTTCGAGGATCAGCAGCAGTTTGGCCCATTCGACGAAGTGGCCCGGCAGGTAGCCATAGGGTTTGAAGAGGTTTTTGGGGTCGTCTTTGTTGTAGTCCCAGTCGTGCTTCCAGTCGGTCGTGTAGTGTTCCCAAATTAATCGGTCAGAACGGTCGGCGAGATGGACGCAGACACGGATCGCCAGTAGATGTGCGCGGTCGAGATACTGCACTTCGCTTGTGGCTTCGTAGGCAGCCAGCATCGCTTCGCACATGTGCATATTGGCGTTCTGTCCTCGATAGGGGTTTATCGCGTTCCAGTCGCCGGCGGCGATTTCGTCGACGTATAGTTGGGCTGCGGGCTCCCAGAATCTGTTCTCTAACAGGTCGTAGACTTCCGCTGCGAGAGCGGGTGCGGTTTCGATGCCGGCTTTGGCGGCCCCAGCGGCGGCCAGAAGCACGAAGGCGTGGCCATAGCAGTGGCGCGTGCCATCTTCTACTTGGCGATTTTGCAAGACCCAGGCGAAGCCGCCGTCTACTTGGCGGTGGGCCTCCCGCAGGAAGCGCAGACCGTGTGCGGCGGCATCTTTGTAGGCGGGTTCGTCGAGGGCGAGCGAGGCCAGAGAGTAGTTATAGATGAAGCGGCAGGTGCCGACGAGGTGCTTGGTGTTCCGGTCGTAGATTGAGCCGTCGTCTCGCAGTTGGTTGATATAACCACCGAATTCATCGTCGATACAGGTCGGATGGTAGAAGGCGATAATGCTTTTGATATGGTCGCGGAGAAATGCGGGGTCGCGATAAGACATCGCTCAGGCCTGCTTTTTTATTATGGGTTGGGGACGCCTTAGGAATCGGCTTCTCCCCTTTTCAAGGGTTATGAGCATGGTCGTCACCAACCACGGACTGGAACCGAAGGATGTCTGATTTAAGCGCCAGCCTTGGCGTAGGTGCTCGTTGATGAGTTCGCTCGCCCGCGTCTCTCAGGCTTTGCATAGACCACATAAATCCGACGGAGGAGGCCTTGTATTCAATCATATTAATTCTCCTGTTATCAAGTCGCAAATTGCTTGTACATCACGAAGGCGTCGACATAACTCAGTCGCGGATGGTGAAAAGTCCCTGGCAAAGTTCCGACAATTTCAAAGCCCAACTTCTGGCATCGGCGGATAGCGTCCTCATTCGTCGAGACCACCAGATTGAACTGCATCGCGCGAAAGTCTCGTGTGATCGCTTCTTTCTGCGAGTGCTTGCACAGTTTTGTGGCATCCCTGTGCCACGCGTTTTTTCACCGACGATATAACCGCAATTGCACACGTGCGCGCCTTGGCTGGGCTGGTTCTGCTTAAGATAATAGGTGCCGAGCAGGTTGCTGTCTTCGCCTTGCGCGACGAAGGTCGCGGCGGGGGCCTTGATCCAGATCTTGTGGGCTTTGGCCTCCGATCTATCGGGTGCCAAGCGTAGGTTTCGCCGGTGCGGAATACCGGCTCTAGTAGCGGCCATAAATTGGGCCAGTCGGCTTGTCGCAAGGGGCGGATGGCGATCATGTTTTTACCCCATTAGCTTCGAATAGGCCTAAAGCCTTGCAGCGACTGGCGGGCATATTCGGCTCGGCGGGCGTAGGGGGGTGGTGTATATTACATGGCCTACAAGATGCAAAGGAGATGATCGATGATCAAGATCAGCAAGGGATTGGGCAATTTGGCGGCGGTGACGCTTGGCTTCTACCGACAGATCGGTGTCGAAGAAGTGCAAGTGCCGGCGCACTTTAATACGAATATCAACTTGCGGCCTTTGGTGCCGCCGCCGCAGAAGAAAGCCGCTGGTCTGATGCCGCCCGCGTGGGACGAAGACGAGCTTCAGCGCATCTGCGATCACGTACGCGGCTTCGAGTTGGAGCCGACGGCGATTGGCTTGCCCATTTCGGGTCGGATTCTGCTGGGGCAGGAGG
>DQLG01000817.1 GCA_015660315.1 Candidatus Latescibacterota bacterium | reverse complement strand
TCGATCCATAATCGGATTTATCCGAGTAAACCGGGTGTTTCCAGGATTTCTTTTAGCCGTGCGAGAAAACGAGCAGCCAAGGCTCCATCGACGACCCGATGGTCAGCAGCCAATGTCATTGTCAGCTGCGGCCTAACCGCGAAAGCATCGGCCCCGACCGCGACGACCTTATTTTCAATGGCACCGACGGCCAATATGGCTACTTGCGGTGGATTGATAATTGCGGTGAACCGCGACACGCCAAACATGCCCAGATTCGAAATGGTAAAGGTCCCGCCCATCATATCATCGGGAACCAACCGCCCATGGCGAGCTGCATCAACCAGACCCACCCCTTCCATCGCAATTTCCTCGACCGTTTTGTCACCAGCCCCTTTAATGACTGGGACGACCAATCCTTTTTCGGACGCCACTGCGACACCGACATTAATCTGGCTCGCGTAGTGAAAAGCCCCGCCTTGTTCAAAGCTATTCACCCTGGGGAATTCTGCCAAAGCCCTGGCCGTGGCCTTAACAATCAAGTCATTAAAGGAAATCTTCTTCCCTTCTAGTTTATAACCTTGACGAAATTGTTGCAGCCAAACGGCGGAAACATCCATTGAAATATGGATATGGGGAATATGCTGATAACTAGAGGTCAGCCGCTCCGCCGCCACCTGCTCAGCCCGGCTCAATATAATTTCCCCTTCAGCGCCGATTTCGACCGGGTTCGCAGCAATTACCTGAGATGGTTGTTGGCCAACGAGGGATATCACATCCGAACTCACAATCCGCCCACTTGGTCCGCTACCCATAACACGCGATAAATCAATTCCCTTATCTGCGGCGATTTTGCGTGCTTTGGGGGAGGCTTTATGCGGCCGCCGACCATTAACACTCGCCCCAGCATCTATAGTCGCCACAGGAGTCTGCACTCTTTGTTCGGCCACAGGTGCGGCAACCACCTCGGCGGGAGGCGCAATAGCTGGAGTTGTAGTTTCTGCTTGTGCTGGTATAACCTTTAAATACTTCTCTATATTTTCATCGGCCGCCGCTATAACTCCGATGACTTCAGATACGGGGACCTCTTTGCCCACCTCAACCAGGATCTTGCGCAAAACCCCATCGACCTGTGCCTCTACTTCCATTGTGACTTTGTCTGTGGCGATCTCCAATAGAGCCTGGCCCTTTTTAACTGCTTTTCCCTCCTCCACCAACCAAGCACTAACCATACCGCTTTCCATAGTCAGCCCCAATTTGGGCATGACGATCTCAGTTGCCATATTTCGTTCTATCCCGTTTCTCAGCGTTTCTTTTTATTTTTGTTTTTTTTCTGTCCACCCCGTAGCGGTTCGGCCTCTATCACCGCCCCACTTGCTGCATTCGCCTCGCTATCTCCGGCCTCTGCCCCTCCCTGAACGAATTTATGGTAGAAGAAACTACCCCAAATGACGACCAGACCTACAATTGACACAATCATAATCGTGCGATCGGGCTCGACCATTTCTTCCATCATCAACTCCTTTTATCCGTGGGTTGCAACGACCCGGCTTCAGACTTGATTTCACGCTGATGCTTTTCCTGTAATGCAATATTAAGCCCCTCGATGATTTGACCGACAGTCGCCGCCCGTGGATCCTGAACTTCGACGATCCCGACAGCGGGGTTTCCATTTTCAATCCACCGTGCCGACTTTTCAGTAAAAATAGCCACGACCGGCACTTGCAGGGATATTGCGAGATGCAATAGGTCGGTATTGCAAGCAATCAAAGCCTGACAACTTTCCAACAAAGCGGCAGAAGCCAATAGGTCGTTCTGTTCAAAGAGTATAACCCTATTGCCGTATGTTTCCTTAAGATAATTGACCGTTTTCTTCTCCGCGAGAGAAAAGAACAATAAAGCCTTCGCCCCCCGTTCTATCACCCGCCCGACAACGTCGTCGAATTGGCGTTTTGCCAATCCCTTTCCTTCCCCGCGGACCAAATCGATGCCGATTATGGGTGACCTCGCATTGTCCTCGCCCAAAAAGCGCGTCCGAACTTGCTCAGCCTTATCTTGGGCCAAGGACCAATGGAGTTCCGCATCCCCATCAAGCCCAATCGTTCTCAACATCGACAAATACTGCTGCACCTCATAATCTTCGGGGTTTTTCCCAATAATTTCAATATTAAAGGGGGCAACACCCTCCCTGGCAAAACCAACGCGCAACTTTGCCCCGCTATCCTTGCACAATATAGCAAGGCGAAAGCTGCAATCCCCCCCCAAACAGAAGAGGAGATCGAACGCTAGATGCTGCAAATCATTCTGCGACTTGCGAAATGCGCCGGTCCAAAGGGATTTATCGAGTGCCGCGATAACGACCTCGTCGACAAAAGGAATTTGTTGGGCAATAGCGGCTTTGCTTTCATCTACGAGCAAACCGATATGCGCCTGGGGATAGGCTTGGCGGATGAGTTTATAGATTGGAGCACCCAAAAAAAGCCCTCCCACCCTATCATTAGGGGCGATCAGGATCTTTTGAGCCGATTTTAAATCGGAAAAGAAATCGAGTGGTTCTTCCTGCTCGGCGGCACCACTATGCCATCGCAGGGCAATCCTGTCTAGCAAGGATCCTTTACTCAACGATACCTGCACCTAGTCGCTCGAATGCTAAGGAGCCGCCAAGGTGGCGGCGCGTTGTAGGGGTTACCAGTATTTGGCTTCCATCTTGGCCACTTCGGCCATTTTGCGGCTGTTATCAGCCTCAAAGCGATGCAGACGATCGGGGATTTGTAAACCTTGCATTAAAATCGTGTAAATGTCGCGAGCCGCTGGAGCCTTGGGGTTATCAATCATCAATGGCCGTCGACGTTCACATGCATCTAGAATTTTCATATCACTGCGCACATAGCCTACATAATCCATCTCCGTCGACAGATATTCCTTGACCAATGCGACAAAACGATGCGCTTCTTCAATTTGGCGTTTATAGCGGACCCTATTGAGGATGAGACGAGGACGATAATTAGCCATTAGTGCTTTGGCCACTTCGCCTGCATGAGGGTCGGTCTGCGTGAGCAGTTCGAGTAATTCGCTAATCCGCCCGCTCTTGCGGCCAGACTTACGAGCAAATTCCTCAATAGTCGATTTGACTAGTGCATTTTTCGCAAATTGCCGTTGCAACTTCCGGTAAACCGTATTTTTGATAAAGCCATATGCATCGACGCGGGCATGTGGTTCGGGAGTACAAACGATTAAGCCATCGTCGGAAAGTGTAAAAAAATCTAAGGTATTAAAGGTCGTTCCCGCCCCCAAATCGATCAAGACGAAATCGGCGTCCAAGGCCATGATGTGGCGAAGCAATTTTTTCTTGACCATATAGGGAAGGTTTGCCAAGCCAATCATCTCATTCCCTCCACAGACGAGCTTGAGATTTTCGCTTGGTGTGGGCAGCAACACTTCCTTGAGCGTTGCAGTTTCCTTCGTCAAGAAATGACTCAAGCTGCGTGCGGGGGCTATCTGATCAAAAAATAAGTGCAAATCAGCACCGCCTAAATCGCAATCAACGAGAATAACCTTGTAGCCCAACAGAGAGAGTCCCACACCAATATTGGCAGTAAGAGTAGATTTGCCGGTGCCGCCCTTCCCGCCCGCAATAGGCCAAATAGCCTTGGATGGGACATTACCGTCTAAGACGATAGTATCCAATATCGATTGTTGTTCCGTGACGAGCGATGTGCTCATCTGGAAACCCCTCTATTTATTGTTGGAGAATGTCATTCTAAACCAGACGAAGAGATAGTTATAAACACTATACCGCATTCATTTCGCTACATTAGCTAGTATAGTCTCCCAAATACCTGACTGTCAAGGGCTTTCTCCCCGCCTGCCAGCCTGCTATATTTATTCATCGGCAGGCAAACACCAGCGCTTAGTTTTTTCTCAAGTTCCCTATTTTTTCGTAACTTAGCCGCAAAACACCAACGAGCCCCAACTGCAGACTATAACGAGAGATTTCACTGCAACCACATTCGTCGTAGACGCAGGAGCAACCTTATTGCTTTGGCATAAAAAGCTCGGGGCTTGGCTTCCGCCCGGAGGCCATATTGATCCCAATGAACTGCCAGAAGATGCCGCAGTGCGTGAAGTGCGCGAAGAAACGGGTTTAGAAGTTGAATTATTGGGCTCTAGTCGACAATTGGGAAATGTCGCCATTCTCATCCAGCCCATTTGTATTCTCCTCGAGGATATCGAGCCACACCATCAACATATTGACCTGATATACTTTGCCCGAGTAAAGGGCGGGCAAGCCAGCATTAATCCCCGCGAATCCACCCAACTGAAGTGGTGCGACCATATCGCCCTTGGTGAACCGGCCATCGCCGAGGATATTCGCATTCTTGGCCGACGAGCACTTGCATCGATCACCACCATAGGTATCTAAGGAATTTCAATGCCCAGAACGGCCTTCTTCTACCACCCTGACCTCCTATTCCACGACACCGGCAATGGTCATCCGGAACGCAGTAGCCGCCTCGAGGCTATCGTGCAGCATTTGCAGGCTGGGCCTCTATGGGAGCGACTTTTACACCAGCAACCGCATGAAGCCCCGCGCGACGCCCTGCTAAGGGTCCATTCGTCTGCACACCTGGAACTAGTCGCAGCGCTCGATCAAACCGATCGCCCAGTACAGCTTTCGCCCGACACGGTGGGGTCTCCGGGATCACATCGCGCTGCATTATTAGCTGCAGGAGCTGGGATTGCCGCGATAGATGCCATTTTCGCCGGTGAAATAGATAATGCCTTTTGTTGCGTACGCCCGCCTGGCCATCATGCCGAATTCGAACAGATCATGGGTTTTTGTTTGTTCAACAATGTCGCCATTGCAGCGCAATATCTGCGCGCCAAATGCGGAGTTTCGAGAGTGGCGATAATTGACTGGGATGTTCACCACGGCAATGGCACTCAGCATTCTTTTGAGAGTGACAACTCCGTCTTTTTCTTCAGCATCCACCAATACCCGCACTACCCCGGCACCGGCACAGCGAGTGAACGCGGCTTAGGCCCCGGCCAGGGGCAGACAATCAATATACCCGTTCACGCCGGAAGTTCCGACGCTGATTATCTGCTTCACTTTGAACAAGACCTTATCCCAGCTATCGACGAGTTTAAACCTGAATTCATTCTCATATCTGCGGGTTTTGACGCCCATCGAAATGACCCCCTCGGGCAAATACTACTTAGCGAGGAGGGTTATCGAGCGCTGACCTTACACATTCGCCAATTGGCGAACCGACACTGTAGCGGACGCCTGGTATCCCTCCTGGAGGGCGGATACCATTTAACATCGACAGCGCTCTCCATCGAAGCACATTTGCAAGCGTTGCTGGCAGATTAGGGCTTCGTAAAAATATGGATATCAACCCAGTGCTCTTTGGCTTGCCAAAGCTGCCTTTCGGTTTCCACCTGATGGCCATATCCTTGATCTTCGAGCATTTTTACGAATTCCCCTGCAGCCTTTCTTTGCGGGTCCCCGAGATAAAACCGACCACCAGGCATTAACAACTTGCGTAGTATGCGATCCAAATAGGGGTGATTCTTTTTTTCGTAGGCCACATCCGATGCCACAATACAAGATCGTTGCTCACCAACCGGATTCCTCCAATCGAGATAGCCTACCCGATGGTTTGCCCCAATTTTATTAAGCAAGGCGTTGTGGCAGGCGAAAACCAACGCGTCTTCGACGAAATCGGTGGCCTCAACCCGCCAACCCAGCTTTGCTAAGGCAATACCCACCACCCCCAATCCACAACCCAATTCACAAACCCACCCCGTTGGATGCGGTAAATCCGCACGCGAGACCCAGCGCGCAAGCGCCAAGGAAGTCGGCCACAATTCAGCCCAATAGGGGAATCGTTCCGCCCTCTTATTTTGTGCTTCCTGCTCTGCCATTTTATCTAAAAGCATATACGGTTCGATAACCACCGCCAAGTTTAATACCATCCCAGGGTGTACATCGACCTGCACTTGGTTCAAGTTGTATTTACCCAAGGTCTTATTGATCTTCTTTATATCGTATTGCTTCATAAAAACAATAAATGCGGCAGGTCACCCCACCGCATTCTTCTCCGTTGCTTGTTTTAGGATATGGTTCTAATTCTTCGGCTTGATCGTGCAATGCTTCAAGCGATTATCATTCAACTAAAAATGGGATCGCACCCGACTTTTTTGTTTTCCAAACCTTGCGCGATCCACGCCGCACCGCGATCAGTTCAGCCACAACGCTAACCGCAATCTCCTCCGGGGTATCCGCCCCGATATTCACTCCAATTGGGGCAAAAACCCTATCCAAGCCTTCTCGCTTACCGCCCCTGCCCTCTATGCGCTTCCACAACATTAGTTTTTTTCGTTCGCTACCGAGCATGCCGATATAACGCGCAGGAGTTTTAATCGCCTGCTCGACTACAATTTCATCGTGTTGATGACCTCTAGTCGCCGCAACTAAGTAAGACTGATCGTCAACTAGTAAATCAGCAAGTCCTTCCCCCAACTCTACAACTTGGCATTCATCGACAAGAGGGTGCCGCTCCGGATTGGCGAAGGCCGGCCGATCGTCGATGATTACGACACGAAAACCTACATTTTTTGCCAATGCGCCAATCTGCCCCCCC
>DQLG01000380.1 GCA_015660315.1 Candidatus Latescibacterota bacterium | reverse complement strand
GCACAAAAATTCGACCGACTGGTCGCAAGCGACGGAAGAGACCCTGATCGAGTTGTCGCCACTGGGCGAGAGCATGCGGCACGAGTTGGATCTGGTCTATTCGTTTAGCGCGGGGCCTTGGCGCGAGTTGGCGCCGGCGGGTGAAGAGGTTGCGCCGACGGGGCCGGCGGTGGCGTGGGTACTCAAAAATAAGAATGTGAGCAGCGCTTTGGTAGCGGTGGCGAGTGTCGAAGAGTTGCAGGCGGCGTTGGCGTGCCTCTAATTTGACGCGGCGGGGGGCGCCTGCGGTGAGCGCCCTTTAATTGCAGGATAACAGATGGCCCGGTATGCGATCTAGTCGGTGAGCATAGCGGGCCGAGTTGTAGTGCATGCGGTTGAATTGCGCGTTGGACGTAATGGCTGCCGGGGTGATCTATTACGAAAAATGGCTGTCTAGATAAGCGGTCTAAAAGTCCCAGTAGCTCGCCGAGTCGAAGCGGTTGAAGAATTGGCTATAGTAGTATAGATAGGGCATCAGCAGATGCTATAAGCAGGATACAGATCAGCCAGGGCAGGCCAAAGCTGGGTGAATTTACTGCGCAATTGCCCGGCGTGCCCACGGTTGTTCAGCGAAGACGCAACGCTATGGGGCGTTTACACTTCCGCGTCCTGCGAATCCCGCACGAAAAACACGGCCAGAACAAAGGATAGTCCAGTGGCCGCGAGCAAAAAAACCCAAGGCGAAGCTTCGTGCCATTCGTAGAGCAGGCCTCCTGCCAGGGAGGCAAGCGCCAACGGAATAATCGTGAAAAAACCCACCCCTGGCCCGCCTGTGCCGCCGGTCGCTGCACCGATGCGCACGCTGCCGCGACCAATCGCCGCCATCACCCGCCCGCGAATATCTCTGGGGACCGTATCGGCCAAGAGCGCTCCGCATGCCGGTCCGAAGAAGGCCATGGTGATGGCGACTACGCAGCGCAATGCGATGACCTGCATCAAGGTTTGTGCAAAGATAAAACAGGGCAGGGTCGCAGTGGACAAGAGCAGGGCCGCGAGGATAAAACGCGTGCGCCCGTAGCGGTCGGCGAGAAAACCGGCCGGAATCCGCACGGCATTGCCCAGGGCGGCTTCAACTAATAAGACCAAACCCCATTGCGTTGATGTTAGGCCGATATGGGTATTGGCGTAGACGACCCAGAAGGGACCGGCGACGCCATTGGCCATAAAACCGAGAATGATGATCGCAGTGAGTGCTTGCAACGTGCGGGGGAATTGCTGTAGGAGGGCTGGGATGCCCGAATAGGCATCTTTCAAGCTCGCAGAGAGTTGTGAAAACTCTACCGTCTCCGTTTTAGCTTCTACGGTGTCTTCGATAAATATTAGGTTGATCGTCGCGCCGAGCGCATAGGCTGCCGCCATAATGGCGTATAGGATGCGCATCCCTGCGTCGATGCCCTGCCAGTCGAGCATATGGCCAGCGGCATAGGGCGCGAGAATGGCTAACGCCCCCGAAACCGTCATCATGGTTGCGATACCGCGGCCCCGACTTTTGGGCGTGAGTGAGTCGGCGATCAGCGCGGAAGAAGCCGGGTGCTGCAATACGGCAAAGCCCTGTAGCAGCCGGGCCGCGGCCAGCCAATGCCAACTGGGAGCGAAGATATAGATCAGAAAGGTCAGGCTGGAAAAGTAGCCGGTGAAGGCGATGAGCTTGGCGCGGCTGACGTGGTCGGCGAGATAGCCGGCGATGGGGTAGACTATTAACCCGCCGAGCGGTCCAAGCGCATAAACAATGCCAATCTCGGCGGGGTTGCCGCCGAGCGAGATGATAAAGAGCGGCGCGTAGGGAAAGACCATGCTGCGGCAAAACATGCCCAAGGCGCCCGAGATCGAGAGCACGAGGATATTGCCGCGCATAAAGGCAAAGGTTTTGGCGGGGGTAGACATGGTTTAGTTCGTCTCGCTACTGAACCGTTCCGCAGGGCATATGGGGCCGGTATGAGCTTGTAAGGATTTGCTTGTGATCGTTTTTTCAGGGTCTCGCCGGGCTGCCATCGGGCAGTCGTTTCTGAGTCCAGTTGATCACTTCATTATGGCACGGGTGTTTCGCCGCGATATCCTCGTCGATGTCGATACCTAGGCCCGGTTTTTCATTGGCATACATATAGCCGTTGCGCACTTCTGGTAAACCTGGGAACATCTCGTAGACCTGCTCGTCGAAGCGGCACCATTCCTGGATGCCGAAGTTCGGCGCCCACAGGTCCAAGTGCAGGTTCGCCGCGTGACCCACCGGCGAGGTGTCGTTTGGTCCGTGCCAGGCTGTGCGCACGCCGTACATATTGCCGAAGGCCGCAACATTGCGCGCTGGGGTGATACCACCCATCTGCGACACGTGCATACGCATAAAGTCGATCAACCGGCCCTCGATCAGTGGCCGCCATTCGTGCGGGTGGTTAAACAACTCGCCCATGGCCTGTGGTGTCGAACACTGCTGGCGGATATTCCTAAACCAGTCGTTGTCTTCCGGCGCTAATACGTCCTCAAGGAAAAATAGCTTAAACTCCTCCATGTCCTTGGCGAATCCTACCGCATCGGTGGGGTGCAGCCGCTCGTGCACGTCGTGCATAAGCTCAATGGCAAAGCCCAACTCACAGCGGATGTGTTCGAATAAGCGCAGGTTGCTGCTCATTAAATTTTTGCGATCGTAGTAGGCGCCTGTGAGTGAGCCTTCGGGCGCGCTAGTGGGCGTGACCATTGATGAGGAAGCGCTGCTGGAGCTGCCCAATTGGCAGCGAAAATGGCGATAGCCCTGTTCTTGTAGTTGTTGGATATTCTCGACAACGGCCTCGGCCGTATCGCCACGAGCGTGGATATAGGTGTCGGCGGCTTCGCGGCACTTGCCGCCCAGCAATTGGTAAACCGGCATGCCGGCGCGCTTGCCTTTGATGTCCCACAACGCCTGGTCAACGCCGGAGATGGCGTTGTTGAGCACAGGTCCGTTGCGCCAATAGCTGTTGACCATCGACATCTGCCAGATTTCTTCAATGCGGTCGACGTCGCGGCCGATGAGGAAGGGCTTGAGGTGTTCTTCGATGGCCACGTGTACGGCGTGGAAGCGCTGGGTAAACGTGGCGCACCCTAAACCATAGAGCCCGTCGTCCGAAGTAATTATTTTGACGATGATCAGTTTGGCGCCGGCCGGTTGGGTGAGTATCGTTTTGACGTCTTTGATCGTGACGGCCATGGGATTTTCCTTTGCGGTGCTATCGGTCTAAGGTCTGGATGCACTAGTGGTGGCGATTTTGACCGGCGTTGTTAGGGCGGGAGGGTAAGGAAAGAGGTGGTGATTCGTCAAGGTTGGCGCAATCTGCATAATCTTGGGTATATAGTAACAAGAAGAACGGGCTGGGCTACTATTCACTTGCGGCTCATTCTT
>DQLG01000453.1 GCA_015660315.1 Candidatus Latescibacterota bacterium | reverse complement strand
CAGGAGGCGTCGCTGGAGACGCCGCATATCATGGTGCTGATCGACGATCCGCAGCGCACGGTTATCGAACCGCTCTTCCTGAAAGATCTCGAAGAAGCCTACGACGTCGAGCTGATGCTGGGCGGCGGCCGGGTCCGCGGTTGGCGCGTCGACGACGGCCAACTGATCGACGAAGTCGCCGCGCATATCGCCCGCCTCTCGCGCGGCGAACCGCCGATGGCCTATGCGATGGGTGACGGCAACCACTCTTTCGCCACCGCCCGTGCCGTCTGGGAGCAGCTCAAGGCGGAGGCCGAAGACGAGTCGCTGGTTATGAACCACCCGGCGCGCTACGCCATCGTCGAGTTGGTCAACGTGCACGACGATGGTCTGGAGTTCGCTCCTATCCATCGGGCGGTCTTTGGCGTCGAGGTCGATGATCTCTTAGCGGAGCTAGAGACGGATTGCGCGGGGCTGGGTTTTAGCCGGCAGACTTTCGCCGAGCGGGAGGCGTGGGAAACGGCCTGCCAGCAGGCCGCGGCAAGCGAAGGGCATCATATCCCGTATATAAGCGGGGCCGAACACGGCCTGTTGAGCATTGCCAAACCCCGTTTCCAGTTGGAGGTGGCGTCGTTGCAGGTTTTTCTCGACCGCTATCTCGACGCGCATTCTTTGGCCAGCCTCGATTATATCCATGGGGAAGAGGCGTTGGAGAAGCTGGCTGCTGCGCCAGACAGCATTGGCTTCTTCCTGCCGGTGATGGACAAACACGATTTGTTCGAGACCATTGTCATCGACGGGGCTACACCGCGCAAGACCTTCTCGTTGGGTGAGGCGGAGGAGAAGCGCTATTACTTGGAGTGTCGTCGACTGGCGCCGTGAGACACGGCATTAGCAGGCGGTTTGTAATCGTGTTTCCGGTTTCGGCCGATATGGTCGATCGGCCCGTCGACAAATTCCGCCACCGTCTCCAGTGCGCTATCTGCGAATAATGCTTCAGTCCCCTTGGCCAACAATAGCGGCTTGCCTATATGCCACCAGCGCGGCCAGTGGATCATCGCGATCATCGGCCGGGCTTGCTCGCTGTGGTTGGGCATGCCACGGTGCCAAAGCCGCATATCGCGGATCAGTACGCTGCCTGCGGGTATACTCGGTTGCAGAGGTTGGCGTTCGGCGCGTCGGCGTTCTTCGTCCGCAGGTGCAAGTTTGATATCGCCGTCGCTGATGGCGCGGGTGGTGTCGAGGTGGGTGCCGGGCCACAGTTCGGTGCTGCCGTTGTGCGGGGTGGTGTCGACGATGGGTACATTGACGACGAGGTTGTAGGCGGGTGTCGCCTGGTCAAGGTCGGGCCAGAGCTGGCCCGAGTCGACGTGCAGTGGCTGTTGGTGCGGGTTGGGCAGGCAGGTGTTGCCACTGTAGAAGGCATTCTTGACGCCTTCGCCGAGTACGGCCTGCGTCACGTCGACGACGAGGTCGTTGGCCAGCACGTCGCGGAAGAGATAAGGCGGGAACGGTGGCGGGTCTTGTTGCAGGTGGCCGTTTTTGAACTGATAGGGTACGTCGTCGAGGGCCAGGATCTTATCGGCATCGGCGAGCATGCGCTCGCGCAAGACGGCGATGTGGTTTGGGTCGATGGCGCGGTGGAGGACGACGAAGCCATCTTTGCGGATGGCGGCGACGGCTTGTTGCAAGTGCTCGGGTTTTAGTTTTTTGGCGGCGTGTTCATCGTCGCTCAATTGCAATTCAATCATATATAACGCTCAGGCGCAGACGGGGTCGTTGGACGGCCAGCGGTTAAAAGTGGGCACGTCTACGCGGCTCAGTTTTTCACGCGTGTCGTACCACGACTGCGCCCAGGCCTCGGTGTCGCGCAGTTCGCTGGTGGGATCTTGGCGGCTGCGGGCGACAAAACCGGGGAAGAGCGGGCGGCCGGTGGGTTGGCCAGTGGGGTTGTAGCGTAGGTCAAAGCTGATGCGCACCTTGTCGCTGACATTGGGCAGCGAGGAGTGGCAGGTGAGCCGGTGCATAAAGAGCACGTCGCCGCGCTTCATTTGTGCGGTGACGACGCGGTCCGAGTCGAGGTGTTTGTCTTGTATGAATAGGCCGATGCCATTGCTCTGGCAGTGGTGCAACAACCCGTCGCGGTGGCTGCCGGCGACCACTTCGATACAGCCGTGTTCGCGAAAAGCATCGGTCAGTGGCACCCACACTGTCAGCATATCGGTCTCGTCGGCTTCGGGCAGCACCACGCCATTGTCCTGGTGCCAGGGCGTGGCGCCGACGGCGAAACCGGCGATGCGGCCGTGGTGGTCCTTGGGAATGCCGGGCAAATACTGCTCGGGGGGTTTGATGCGGATGTGCTGGACGGGATTGGAGTAGATCTCGGGGCCGATGAGGTTCTCGATGATGTCGAGCAGTTTTTCATTGCGCAACACGGCGAAGGCGGAGGGGCCGACGGCGATGGGCGCATCGGTGGTGTTGCCCTGCGGCAGCGAGATGTCGAAGTGCTGGGCGTGCACCTGGCCGGTTTCGTTGTAAATCTGGCACAGGCGCTGGTCGAAGTCGAGGTCGGCGTAGGTGGAGGCTAT
>DQLG01000302.1 GCA_015660315.1 Candidatus Latescibacterota bacterium | reverse complement strand
GCAAAGTGCTCGACGGCGCGGGATTGGCTGAACTACAACGGCGCATCGACGCGATTATGCTCGGTGAGTTTTCCTATCCGGAGATGGATTTCCAACTCGACGGAGGCGATGCTGATTATGCGAAAATGCCCGCGGTTACACCGGGCCACAAAGGGGCGACCTTACAGTATCGCAAGATCATGGGGTTGGAACGGGATCCTTCTTTTCTCAGTTATATGCAGCATCCTTTTTTTCGCCAGCTTACTCAGCGCCTTCTCGGCGAAGACGTGTCGATTTTCCGTGCGATGTTTATGAACAAGCCGGCCGAGCGGGGAACCGTGCTGCCCTGGCACCAAGATGTCGGGGTGGGTTGGGGCGTGGATAACAATCCGACGGCGACAGTGTGGACCGCGCTCGATCCGGCGACGGTTGCAAATGGTTGTATGCAGGTTGTGCCCGGCAGCCATAAACTCGGCGTGATTAGCGAGCGGCACTTTCCTGCGGAGGAACAGTTGGCCAAATACGCGCCGTCCGGATCGGAAATCGACCTCGAAGCAGAGGCGGGCGAGGCGATCCTGCTCAATAACTTGATGTTGCACCGCTCGGGGGTGAATTCGACTGGGCAGTCGCGGCGGGCTTTTAGCATTGCCTATATGGACGGCGCGTCACGCTCAACCCGCACCGGCGAGGGGTATCCGATGATCTTTGGGGACGGGGCGTTGGTGCCGGCTCTTAGCTAGGCCATTGCTCTGAAGAGAGCGTATAACGTGCGACGGCCTCTTCGTCCAACTCGACGCCGAGACCGGGGCCTTCGGGTACGATGGCATAGCCGCTTTTGACCAATGGCTCACTGAGCAAACTGTGCTCGTGCACGAAATTGCCGCAGAGATCGGAGCCGAAGGTGCAGTTGCCCACGGCGGCTGAGGCGTGCAGGCGGAAGGCGTCGAAGATGCCGAGGTCAACATTGGAGGCTTGCCAGACGGGGATGTCGGCGCTTGCCGCGACGCGCGCCATATCGAGGAAATTCCAGTCTGAAGGCGCGACGTTAAAAGCGTCAACGGCTTCGAGATGCACCGCGTCAACTATTTGGCGCACGTTTTGGAAGTGTGGGGCGACGAGCACGCTGGTCTCTCCTTTGAGGCGGCGGTACTCGTTGAGGTCGGTCTTGGGGAATGGGTCTTCAAAGACCACGTCGAGGCCGTCGAGGCGGCGGGCCAAGTCCAACGAGTTTTCGAGGTTGTAGAAGCGCTCGCCCGGGTCGAGAACGATCCGCATCTCGGGCGCTATCTCCAGCGCGGCGCGCACCCTGTCCTCGATATTGGCGTCTTCCCATTTGCACTTCATTTTGATGCCGTGAAAACCCTGCTCTTTGGCGCGTTTGGCCGCCGCGCTGGTGTCTTCGGTGCTCATGCGCGAAATCCAATAATCGACCAGCACCTTGTCTTGCAGCCGGCCGCCGAAGATACGGCACAGCGGCCAGTCTATCGCTTTGCCGATGAGGTCCAATAGGCCGATCTGCCAGCCGCCGCCACCTAAGGAGCGCGGCTCGAAGGACTGCGGGTTTTTGCCGATGAGGTCGGGTGGGGTCTCTTCGCGGTCGCCGAAGTAGGGACCGCTCATGCCGAGGCCCACTAACCCGTCATCGGTGCGGATCCGCATGATATCCTGGCGTCGCTCAGAAAGCGACTCGGGATAGCTGGGCGTGCGCTCGTCGTAATCGCCCTCGGGCAAGATGCCCGGCAAGAAGGGCACGCAGCAGACGGTGCGTTCGAGCTGGGTGATTTGCATGGCGGGCTACTCCTTAATGCAGCGCCTGGTAGAGTTTGCGCTGGTAGCTGGTGACTAATTCATCTTCGCGGCCCAATAGATGAAAGACGGCGACCATCGCCTCTTTGGCTTTTTCGTGGCTCGGTTTTTTCTCGATAATCTGCAACCATTCCCCCAGAGCAGTCTCGTAGTCGTTTTCGATTGCGGCGCAGCAGGCGAAATTATAGCGGACTTCCTGGTCGGCGGGCTCGGCGAGCATCTGTTGCGCACAGGCAGCGCGGCCGCCTGCCTGATGGCATTTTTGCGCGAACTCGATCTGGGACAATAGCGCTTGCGCCTGTTGGTATTCGGGCGCGACCTGTTCGATGAGATTGACCAACTCTTGCACCGTCTCGGCATTGCCCTGCATCAGGTGGAGTTTGGCTAGGCCGAGTAGGGCGGCACCGTCGTTGGGCGTTTCTTCGAGCACTTTTTCATACTGGCGGGCGGCGCCGGCCAAGTCGCCCGAGGCGGCGAGGTCTTCGGCCTGGTAGGCGACGGCATCGGCTTCGGGTACCGGAGCGTCGTCGACTAGTGGCCGGAGAATGGCGTCAATCTGTTCTTTGGGCAAGGCACCGGTGAATTCCTGCGCTAATTGGCCGTCTTTGACGATCTTGACCGCCGGGATGCCCTGGACCTTGAAGGCCGCGGCGAGTTGTTGATTGTCGTCGACGTTGATCTTGGCCAGGGCGATGCCGGGGCCAAGTTCGCTGACGACCTCTTCGAGCACGGGGCCGAGGGTTTTACAGGGGCCGCACCATGGGGCCCAGAAATCGACGACGATGACGCGTTCTGTGGAGCCTTTGAGGACGAGTTCTTCGAAGTTGGTCTCGTCGACGTCGAATACTTGTGGTTGGGGTTGGATGTCCATGGTTTTTTTCCTGTGTTGTAAGGTGTCGTATGCAAATAATATCGTATGAAAATTTATTGTGCGCGACCCCGGCCCGCGACTTCCCATTCTTCGACGACCTCGTCGTTGCGGATGGCGAAGAGGCGGTCGTGCAGGTTGGTGGTCATGCCGCCGTGCAAGGGGATGAAGCAGAGGGTTTCGCCGACGGTGAATTTGTGCTCGGAGGCCGTAATGTCTAGGTGGCCATGTTCGACGGACATGCCTTTGAAAAAGATCTCCGGGTGTTCGAGGCAATAGCCGTATGGGATGGGCGGATAACTAGCAAAGGCCTTCATGCCGGCGTCGACGATCGTTTGCCCCTGTTTGCTGGTGCTGACGACGGTGACAAGCATGCGCAGGGGGCAGCGGTCTGGGCTGAGGTCTTCGCGTTTGCCCACGCGTGTCATGCCTTCGTAGGCGTAGGAGCCGATGCGGGTTTCGCTGCAACCTAGGGACTTGGAGATTTCTTCGGAGCCGGTGCCGCCGCCGCTGATCATATGTAGGGGCAGGCCGGCTTGGCTTGTTAGTTCGCGCACTTCGTCTAAGAAGGGGCGTGCCCGTTCGCTGCTGGGATAGGTCATGACGCCGGTGAACTCCAGTCCTGGCAAGCGATCTATTTCCTGCGCCAAGGCGAGTGTGTCGGCGGGAGATTGCGTACCAACGCGACCGCCGCCGGTGTCCATTTCGACGAT
>DQLG01000824.1 GCA_015660315.1 Candidatus Latescibacterota bacterium | reverse complement strand
GGATCTCGATATCGACACTGCCCTTTTCGGGCAATTCGACGGTGGTGCGATAGGGTTCGTATTCGCTACCGCGTTCGACGAGTATGTCGGTGCGGCCGCGTGAACCGCGCACCTCGAACTCGCCGTCGGAAAAAAAGAATTGCGTACCGGGGCCGCGTTTGAGTAGAGAATTATGCGGGTGCGAGAAGTTGCCCATAGCGTTGAGCACGTGGACCTTGGCATCTAGTTTTTCGCCGGTAGCTTCTTCGACGATCGTACCGTGCAGGATACCCATGGCGATCTCCTCTCAGTTGAGCGCGTAGGTCTCGTAGGGGGTTTCGCAGGGATTGCCGCGGCTGATGTGCATTTTTCCCTGGTCGGCCTCGATCACGACCGAGAACACGCTGACCCAATAGCCGGTCTCGGGGTGGTCGTTGGCGTGGCGGCAGATGGAGTGGGGGTGGTTGTCGTGGTCGCGCAGAGCCTCTTGCATGTCTTCGATGCTCAAGGAAGACGAGGGGCTAAGCAATTTTTCGATGCGGGCCTTGCGCGGTGTCGACTCGATGAGGTCGGGGAAGTCGGAGTTGATCGCGACGAGGTCGGGGTGTAGACAGTGGTTGGTGTGCACGACGAGTTGATCGTCGCGCAGAATGTGCACATTGTCCGTCGTGACTTCGAGGTCGGCCGGTCCTTGCGGGGTGGCGAGGATGATATTGGCGGGGATGGCACGTTGTGCACGGCGCACCGCTTGGACAGCAGCGTCAAGCGAGGACTGCTCATAAATTTCGCGCACGGTAAAATAATGCGGGACGCCGAGTGGTTTGCTGGGTGCGGGCAGCGTGTTCATACAGACGCCGATCCCCTGGTTGTTGAGTCCGATATAGGCGATCAGGCCAGCTTGCGTGATGTTCATCAGTGCCGGTTTGCCCGTCGGGCGGCGCGTCAATACTACAGTAAAAGGGTCGAGCGCCGGGTCGTTGTCCCAATTCTGTCCGACTATTGAATGGTTTTCGGTGCTCTTTTGCGGCGCGATGGCGAAGGAGGTGCAACCGGCATCTTCTTCCGGGCGGAGCTGGTTGCGTACTTGTAATAACATAAGATCTTCGAAGGCGACGCCGGAGCTATCGCTGATTCCGCGCAACTCATCGAGCATCTCGGGGGCATAAGCCGCGACATAGGCCTCGCTTTGTCGGCAGGTGTCGAGTGCTTTTTCGCGGGATATTTTAACTGTTTTATTGACGCGTTCGAGGGCTATTTCGGCAAAACCGCGGACTTCGTCACGAGCGGCTTCGCCGATTTGGCGACCGAGTTCGCGCGGGGTGCCGCTAACTTCGATTTCGCGATAGCGAGTAGACATGGGCAAGTTTCCTTGTAGGGATGCTTAGGAGCGGACTTGTAGGATGACTTTGCCGATATTGCGATTCTCGCCG
Organism: Candidatus Latescibacterota bacterium; assembly: GCA_015660315.1. Classification (GTDB taxonomy): domain Bacteria; phylum Latescibacterota; class UBA2968; order UBA8231; family UBA8231. The sequence continues at coordinate 5,597 of DQLG01000824.1, read as the reverse complement.
AGGATCGCCTGTGCGTCTGCCGCGCGTTGGATGGGCAGCACCTCTTCGATTACTGTCTGGATACGCCCATCGACGAGCATGGGCCAGAAGCGCTTTTTGAACGCGGCGATGATGTCGTTTTTCTCCTCGTCGGAGCGGCTGCGTAATACTGAGCCGATCAGGCGCAGTCTTTTGACCTGCATTTGCAGGAGGTTGATTTGCGCTTCAGCGCCGGTCAAGACGGCGATAACGACCAAGCGGCCACGCAGTTTGAGCAGTTGCATATTGCGCGCGAGGTAGTCGGCACCGGCAATGTCGAGCACGACATCGACCCCGTCCGTATGGGCGAGGATGGCCTCGGCAAAATCCTGTTGCTTGTAGTTAACGGCGAAAGCGGCGCCCAACTCAAGGCAACGCGCGACCTTGGCGTCAGTACCGGCGGTGGCAATCACTTTGCAACCGGCTTGGTGGCAGAGCTGGATGGCCGCGGTGCCGACTCCGGAGGCGCCGCCGTGAATAAGCGCTGTTTCGCCCTCTTGCAGCTCGGCTTCGATAAAGATATTGGCGAAGGCGGTGAGGAAGACTTCAGCGATGGCCGCACCCCAGACGAAATCGCGGTCGTTGGGTAAGGGTAAGAGGTGGGTCGCAGGCACGGCTACCTGTTCGGCGTAGCCGCCGCCGGTGAGCAGGCCGAGAACGCGGTCCCCAGGTTTAAAGTCCTCGACCTCGTCACCGATGGTGGAGATCGTCCCGGACATCTCCAAACCCATATAGGGCGGGGCGCCGGGCGGCGGCGGGTAGTTGCCGGCGCGCTGGAGCAGGTCGGCGCGGTTGACGGCGGTGGCGTGGATATCGACGAGGGCCTGGTGCGGGGCACAGGTTGGGTCGGGCACGTCTTGCCAATTGAGGCTGCGGTTGCTGTCGTCTGTTACGGTTATGGCTTTCATGGGGTATACTTTGCTTTATTTTGCCCGGGGGCGCAAGGGGTTTGGAGATTGATATGGGCGGTAGTACTTTGTCAACGGTAGTTCGGCTGCTATAGGGTTCAATCAATGTTTGCCGCAGCGCACGTTCCTACTATTGGGAATTGGGAAGACGATGTCCGACAATCTCGTAAAATTATATTTTTTCTATGACAACACCTGCGAGCTATGTGTGAAGTTTAAGGGATGGGTTGTCGAGCGAGATGTGACGGGGGAGATCGAGGTGTTGCCGCTTGATGAAGAAGGGGTGGAGCAGCGGTTTCCGATGGTGGATTTTGCACGAGTGCGGGAACAGTTGACGGTGTGCGATCCGCAGGGGAAAGCGTATGAGGGGGGCGAGGCGTTGCGGATGTTGGCACGAAATGTGCCGGGGTTGGCGCTATTGGATTGGGCGTATGGCTTGCCCGGCGTGCAATCTGTCGCCGGGGGCGTGTATCGCAGGGTCAACCGGGTTCGCAAGCGTTTGTGTTTAAGCTGCGGCGAGCAGTGGATGCCGTCGAAAAAATACAGCGAGCGGAAAAGACGGGCGGGAAGGCGTTGGTCTTGAGCAATGCAGCTACCTTGCATTGGATCGGGAGCGAGTGTAGCTTTGTAAAGCACAAATTAAGCAAGGTAAAGCACATCTGATTATGACTAATATAGAAATCAAAGCTCGCTACGAAGATGCCGAGCGCGCCGAGGAGAATCTCAATGCCCTCGGTGCCGGCATGGCCGGGACCTTCCATCAGAAGGATACCTATTTCAACGTTGATAATGGCCGACTCAAATTACGCGAGTTGGGGACCGATGAAGGCCATCTGATCTTTTATTTGCGCGAGGACCTGGCTGGCCCCAAACGCAGCGACTACGAAATCGCCAAGACGGAGGATCCCGAGGCGCTACGCGCGATCCTGACCAAGATTCACGGGACCTGGGTCGAAGTCGAGAAAACGCGCCAGGTCTGGCTTTGGGAAAACGTGCGCATTCATCTCGACGATGTTAAGGGGCTTGGCCAATTTGTCGAGCTCGAGGCGGTGACCGAAGAGAAGGGCATCGAGGAGTCTCACCAGCGCGTCGAGACCTTGATGCGGGCTTTGGAAATTACCAGTGAGCAATTGGTAGAAGGCTCTTACGGGGATATTGTAGCCGCAAGCATTTAGCTTGCCTGTTGGGCAAGTTGCTATTATATTGATACTTATGACAGAAAATCACATAGGTGGAGCGTTGGTTGAAGTCTTTGGCGAAGAATACCAGATCGCCACTAACGACGCGCGCCAGGTGCGTAAGATTGCAGCGTATGTCGACGCGAAAATGCGCGAGATTGCTGAATTACACGGAGGGCGGGTGCCCACGGCCAAGCTCGCTGTGCTGGCGGCAATGACCATTGCCGATGAACTTTTTAAATCTGCGCACCAGCAAAACAAGCTCGCCGAGACAGCGCAAGAAAACTTGGAGAGTCTGACCCAGTTGGTCGACGAACGGGCCGATATGTTTTCGTCTTTGCTCGACCGTGCGGCGGTGCAGCCGGCTGAGCAGCCGGAGGCGGTTTCCGTCGAATGAGGACGCTCGTCGTCCTGCTCGCTTTTTTTTGCGGCTGTTCGCCGCCCCCTTCCTACGACAAAGACGATTGTCCCCTGTATTCTGAGCTTGGCCCGGTGCGTGCTAATCCGGCCGGCGCAATGGGGCGAAACCTAGAGGCGCAATTTACCTTCAAGGTTTGCCCGCCCGAGACTGGTATAGCCGAGATTCGTCGCAAGCGCATTGAACTCAAACAAGCGTTGCTCAAGCTGATGAGCGCCAAGACGACCGATGAGCTTGAGGATCCGCTGCGGATCGAGAAATTGCAGCGGGAAGTTCATCTGCTTGTCAACAAAGAGATCCTCAAAAAAGCCAAGGTCCAGGAAGTATACGTGACCGGCTTTGAAGTGAAGTAGACGCCTGGGGTCTCCAGGCGTTTTGATTCCCCGATAAATATTGCAACTGCGAGTGGACGAGCTATGTTCTCTCTGTGTGTTTTACGGTGAGAGAACTCGATCGGCGCTAGGCGTTGGGAAATAACCCTTCTACTTCGTCGCACAGTCTAGCGGCCTCATCCGGATTATCGCTTTCTGCGATAACGCGGACGATGGGTTCGGTGTTGGAGGCGCGCAAGTGGATCCAGGGACATTCGAGTTGGCCGTTCAAATAAAGCTTAGAGCCGTCGCGGACGGGGTGCACATAGGCGTTCGGATAGCGTTCTAAGAGGCCGGCCAGCGCTGACTGCAATTCTGCGGGGGTGCAGGTGATCTTGCGTTTTTCGATATGATATTTGGGCAGTGTGGCGACTAACTCGGCGATCGATTGATTGGCACGCGCCAGGGCTTCGAGCACTAACGATAGGCCGACAGCCGCGTCGCGGCCCGGATCGATTGCTGTGATAATTACGCCGCCATTGCCCTCCCCGCCAATGACGGCGTTTTCTGTGACCATTTTCTCCACGACATTGACTTCACCGACCGCGGTCAGGAATACCGGACAATCGTTGCGGCTCGCAGCGTCCGAGACGGCTTGAGACGTCGAGAGCGTTGTGACGACCGGGCCGGGGTTGCGGGCGGTGACGGCCTGGACCGCAATCGCGAGAGTCAGATCCTCACCGAGGGCTTCGCCGTCCGAACCGACTAAGGTGACGCGGTCGGCGTCGGGGTCGATCGCAAAGCCGATGGCGCAGGCGTTGTCGCGCACGGCTTGGCCGAGTTGTACTAGATTGGCCGGGACGGGCTCGGGTTCGTGTGCGAAGTCGCCATCGGGTTCGGCGTTAATGAGGGTGGATTCGACGTTGAGGGCGGCCAGGAGATCGGGCAGTAGCAGGGCTCCGGCGCCATTGCAGGGGTCGACAGCGACTTTGAAACGAGCTTGGCGGATGGCCTCGGCGTCGATGTGGGCGAGGATCCGCTCTAAATGCCGCGTTTTGACCTCGTCGGGGTTGAGTGTTTCGATCGCGCCGGTGGTTGTGTGGCGAAACTCGCCCGAATGAAAGAGCGCTTCGACACGTTTACCCTCGGCGGCGTTGAGGAAAATACCGTCGGCACGGATCAGCTTTAGGCCGTTCCAAGGAGCGGGGTTGTGGCTGGCGGTGATGACGATGGCGCCTTGAGCATCTAGCTCGGTGACCATCAGTTTGGCCCCGGGAGTTGAGCATTTACCGAGATCGACGACGCGGCAGCCGGTTCCGCTCAAGGCGGCGGCGGCGACTTTGGCAAAGCCCTTGCCGGAGGGGCGGGTGTCTCGGGCGAGGATAACGGTATCGCCTTGTGTCAGCGTCGTGCCGAAGGCGGCGGCAAAACGGGCGACGACTTCGTCGGTGAGCGATTGGCCGACGAGGCCGCGGATGCCGGAGATGCTGACGATTAGGGGGGATTGATCGAGCATATTTACCTCAAGGTAGTTTTTCGATGATGATGGGGGCTCGGCGGTTGAGGCCAAACCGCTGTGCGGCGTTACCCCCGTTTACTGAGATCTCCAGGAAGTTGGCGCTGCCGATAAGGGCGAGCGGTTCTCCTGTTGCGACGTCGGCATAGGCCTTTTTTATCTTGGAGAGCGCATGGGATCCAAATCGGATGCGCAATGCGCTCTCCCACGGTTCGATATCGCTAGCCGTAATATTGCTCACGAGGTTGCCGAAACAGTCGACATGGATGATTTGGCCTTCGATTTGATCCGGACTTTTGTGGGGGGAGATTTCGTTCAGTCTTATGGGATTAGTAATCGCAGGCCCTATTTCGCTCAGGTCTAACCCATCGCATAGGTGAGCGGCTATGGGGGCAAAAATATCGCGACCGTGGAAGGTGCTGCTTTGTTGTGGGGCACAGAGGTCTTTGCGGTCAATTTCGTGGATTGATCCCTCGGCCCGGTCGAGGATAAAGCTGAAGAGGCCATTGTCCGGTCCGACCCAGGTCTGATCGTCGGCCTTAAAGGCCAAAGGGCGGCGTTGGGTACCTACACCTGGGTCAACGACGGCCAGATGTGTTGTCCCAGGTGGAAATTCACACGCGGCGTGGCGCAGGGTAAATGCGGCGGCGAGTATGTCTTGTGGGGGGATCTGATGCGAGATATCTATTAATTGGGCGGTGGGGGCGACGCGTAGGATTGCCCCTTTCATCGCACCGACATAATAATCGCTATGGCCAAAATCGGTAGTAAGCGTGACGATGGGCATAGCGATGCGGTTTAGCCGGCTTCCTCGGTTGTGGGCGTCGTTCCATCGTCAGTAGCTGTTCCGTCGTCGGGCGCTGTTCCGTCGTCAGTAACTGTCCCGTCGTCAGTAGCTGTTCCATCATCAGTAGCTGTTCCGTCGTCAGTAGCTGTTCCGTCGTCAGTAGCTGTTCCATCATCAGTGGCTGTTCCATCATCAGTAGCTGTTCCATCGTCAGTAGCTGTTCCATCGTCAGTAGCTGTTCCATCGTCGGTAGCTGTTCCATCGTCAGTAGCGGTCCCGTCGTCGGTAGCTGTTCCATCGTCGGTAGCGGTCCCGTCGTCAGTAGCGGTCCCGTCGTCGGTCACTGTTCCGTCGTCAGTAGCTGTTCCATCGTCGGTAGCGGTCCCGTCGTCAGTAGCGGTTCCGTCGTCGGTCACTGTTCCATCGTCAGTAGCTGTTCCATCGTCAGTAGCGGTCCCGTC
>DQLG01000113.1 GCA_015660315.1 Candidatus Latescibacterota bacterium | reverse complement strand
CGCGAAATCCGCGTAATGGTGCAAGGAGATAAGATCGGGGATGATGATGCCGAGATGCTGGCATTTGATATCGCCGAGCGGGTTAAAACAGAATTGACTTTTGCCGGCCAGGTGAAAGTCATGGTCGTGCGCGAGACACAAGTCGTTCGTTATACCGGGAGAGACCGTAGTGAACATCGCCGTGACCACGGCCAGCGCAATAGTGGCAATGGTCGCCGGTCGCGCAATAATGGGGGGCGCCGAGGGCGCAGCAATGGCAATATCAGCCCCAATTAAGCTGGTATAAGTGGACGGGTTACTTGCGCAATGTGCACGTCTTCTACGGCCATTTGCCCAGACGGCGGCCAGCCTTCGGCTGGCCCGTACGACTCGCAGGTATCCGCGTAGACCTATCGCCACCCGGTTGCAACCAGACCTGCTTTATGATGAGATGGGGCAAGGGAAATGCCTGGCTTGCCATTTGTGCGAGAGTGCTTGTCCAACCGACTGTCTCTATATCGAAGAAGAGCCCGCCCAGGTACAGGATCGGGAAAAACGCCCGAGAGTGGTAGAGATTGATCTTGCGCGGTGTCTATTCTGTGGACAGTGTGTTGAATCCTGTCCGGAAGGGGCGATTGGGTTGGTGGCACGCAATGGATTCAGTGGTGATTTGAGATGGAATATGGTGCGCGGGGACTCTGTGAATTCTTAAGCGCTGTTTATTGACATTGTATATATTGGCGTCCGTATGGTGATGACGGACGCTTTTGTTTTGCCTGGGCTAATGTCAGGGCGGCGGGAGATGGCTGTAATTACTATATTTGTTAGTGCTTAACGATGGGAAGGGACATGTCAACACAGGGCAAAAAGGTTGCGATACTCGGCTGTACCGGATCGATTGGTGATACCTGTTTCAAGGTACTCGATAATCTACAGGGCGAGTTTGCAATTATAGGTTTGAGTGGTGGGGCCAAAGAAGAGAAGCTTATACAGCGCGCGCTTAGTTGGCGGCCAAGTCAAGTCTGTGTCATGGACGAACAGGCCAGGGAAAGGGTGCGTAGTGAAGTGCCGGAGGCAGAGGTCCTTTGTGGAGCAGAGGGTTTAATTGAGATCGCGACAAATCCAGATGTCGAATTGGTGCTTAATGGCTTGGTCGGTGCCATTGGGCTGCCTCCGACAATGGCGGCGTTGGCGGCCGGGAAAACAGTGGCGATGGCCAATAAGGAACCTCTCGTTATGGCGGGAGGTCTGGTTTTGCAACAAGCCCGCCTCGGCGGGGGCACCGTTTTGCCTTTGGACAGCGAACCCAATGCGATATGGCAATGTTTAAAAGGGGAAGATTCCAAGGGGTTGCGGCGAATAATCCTCACGGCCTCTGGCGGTCCTTTTTTTGGCCGTAGTCTTGAACAGATGCGCGAGATTAGTCCCGCGCAAGCGCTGGATCATCCAACCTGGAAAATGGGACCGAAGATTACGGTAGATTCGGCGACATTGATGAATAAGGGTTTTGAAGTAATCGAAGCCTCGTGGTTATTCGGTGTTGAGATCGAACAGATCGACATCGTCGTTCATCGACAATCGGTTGTGCATTCACTTGTCGAATTCGTCGACGGTGCGATGCTCGCTCACATGGGTAAAACCGATATGTTATTGCCCATCCAATACGCGCTTACGCATCCAGAGCGCAGGGAAGTACCGATCGAACCTCTCGATCTTGCTTTGTTGGGCCAATTGGATTTTGCCGAGCCCGATAGGGTTAATTTCCCCTGTCTCGATCTGTGTTATGAGGCGGGCAGAAGGGGCGGGACGGCTCCGGCAGCGCTCAATGCTGCCAATGAAGAGGCGGTTGCCGCCTTCCTGGCGGGCGATATTGGCTTTTTGGATATCGGGGATTTGAATCGCCGGGTGCTCGATGATTGCAAGGCCGAAGAGGTCAGCGATCTCGACCTCGTTTTCGCCGAGGATGACCGCGCTCGTCGACAAGCGCGTGAATGGGTAGCATCTCGGCAATAAGTCGTGCTAGGCCAACGTTTGGCAAAAAACATAAGGAATTTGTAAATAATGACGGAAATACAAGCGAACCCGACGATTGGTCTTTGCCAGAAAATTCTCCGTATTAGTACCGGTGTTATTCTCGCGGCTTTTGTACTAATTATAATTGTTACTACAATCTCGACCGATGGCTGGGTGCTGTGGGTCGGTAAGGCGCTCTATTATATTATCGTCCTTCAGGCCCTGGTTTCTCTGGGGGTGTGGTATTATCGTACCCAGCTAGAGAAAGCCATCGCCCAGGCCGAGGGTGTTTAGGGCTTCAGACTTTGTTAATGAGGTGGTTCTAAATGGAAACAATAAGAACACATGGTAAATTTCACGCCGCTCACCGACAGTTGGATTATGTCGGAAAATGCGCTTTTGTGCATGGCCACACCTGGCGTGGCACCTTTGTAGTTCGCGCCGAGCGTTTTCCGCGCCTGCAACCTTTGGACATGTCCGTCGATTTTGGCGCCCTCAAGGATATCTTCAAATTTCTCGACCACAAGATGCTTATTGCCGCTCGCGATCAGACCTTTCTCGATTCAGACCTATTTGAACCAGAGGGGGTTGTTGTCATGCCTGGTGAGAATCCGAGTGTCGAAAATGTGGCCGGATACTGCCTCGGCAAGGCGGTCGATATTTTACAGGAATTGTTTCCCGGCCGCGGTGTTGAATACCATATTGAAGTCACGATCCAAGAGACCGATAACAACTTCTTCCTAGTCGAACGCCAAATAAAGATCTGATCTGATGATTGTTATGTTATTCGTCGTCATCGGGGTATTGCTCGCGGGGTGTAGTGCCCCGAATCGCAAGAACCCGAATGACCCGAGGGGGGGCGACGACGGGACCAATGACAATATCCAACTCGTCGCGCATTTGCCCGACGGGGGGACCGGTGGGACCTCCGATGTTTTATGGG
>DQLG01000805.1 GCA_015660315.1 Candidatus Latescibacterota bacterium | reverse complement strand
GTAACTTCGGTCTCAGCGGCGCCAAACTGATTTGGGGCGGGGAAGCTTTCGCGGTCGTGGTGGAGGGGCGCGCCAATCCAAACCAATTAATGGCGCTGGAGGAAAATCGCGCGGGCATGGCCGAGTTGCGCGACATTCTACTAGCGGCCCATAACGAGCGCTTTGGCAAGACCGATGACGTGTTATTGGGTTTGCAGTTGACGCATTCGGGGCGCTTCTGCCGGCCCTTTCGCAAGGACCGGATGGAACCGGCGATCCTCTATCGCCATCCGATTCTCGATCGCAAATTCGGTATCGACGCCGATTATCCATTGATCGAAGACGCCTATATCGAAATGTTGATCGACCGCTATGTCGCCGCCGCGAAGATCGCCTGGGAATTGGGCTACCACTTCGTCGATGTCAAGCATTGCCACGGCTATCTGGGACACGAGTTTCTGGGGGCATTTACCCGCGAGGGGCCCTATGGTGGTTCTTTTGAGAATCGCACGCGTTTTGTTTGCCAGATTATCGCGGGGATTCGCGCCGAAGCCCCGGGCCTAGGGATCGGTGTACGTTTGAGCCTCTTCGATTTTGTGCCATTTATGCCTGATCCAAACGAAGGTGGGGATGGCAAACTGGGGCGGGGCATACCCGAACCGCATACGGACTTTCTGCCTTATCAATACGGCTTCGGGCTGTCTCAGGATGATCCGCTGCAAATCGATTTGGGAGAAGCGGAACAGTTTATTACACTGCTCGAAGGGCTCGGCGTTGAATTGTTTAACTTATCATGCGGAAGCCCCTATTATAATCCGCATATCCAACGTCCAGCGCTTTTTCCGCCTTCGGATGGATATCAACCGCCGGAAGACCCGCTTTGCGGTGTGGCGCGCCAGGTGGCCGCAGTTGCTCGGGTTAAAGCGCGCTTTCCAGGTCGGCTTATCGTCGGTTCGGGGTACTCGTATCTGCAGGAATACTTGCCGCATGTTGGGCAGGCGTTGGTACGAGAGGGGATGGTCGATTTCATCGGCTTGGGGCGGATGGTATTGTCCTATCCGGATTTGCCTCGTGACGTTTTAGAAGAGGGGCAGATGAAACGCAAGTATATTTGCCGCACATTCTCAGATTGCACGACGGCGCCGCGTAATGGGATGGTCTCGGGGTGTTTTCCGCTCGACCCATTTTATAAAGAGCGTGAAGAGGCGATACGGATGAAAGAGCTTAAGAAGGGCTTGCAATAAAGCTGTTTGGAGATCGGATATAGTATCTGTATTATTAAAAATAGATAAAATCAGTCCTATTGAGGAGAACTGAGCGAATGAGCGCGTTGGTGGATAAGGTGGTGGTGGTCACAGGTGCTGGCACGGGGATTGGCGAGGCGGTAGCCCGAGGATTTGTTGATGCCGGGGCGCGGGTGGTTTTTGTCGGCCGACGAACCGAGAAACTGGTAGTGGCCGCCGACGGTCTTGATGCAGAGCGGGTGATGCTGCGGTCGTGCGACGTGGCTGACCGCGAGGCCGTTGACGCTTTGGCGGCCGAAGTCGCGGCTGAATGGGGCACCGTTGATATTCTGGTCAATAACGCTGGGACCAATTCCAATCCGCGCGCTGTCGGCGAGGTCGACCCGCAAGACTGGGATCGGACCATCGCCATCAACCTCACCGGGGTCTATAATATGATTCGGGCGGTATTGCCGGGCATGCGTGCTCAGCGTGACGGCGTCGTCATCACGGTCTCTTCGATCGCTGGTCTCAGGGCCAGCAAACTGGCCGGGGCGGCCTACTCGGCCTCAAAGCACGGTGCAGTGGCCTTGACGCATTCGCTCAACGAAGAAGAAGTAGAATATGGCATCCGCGCCTGTGCGATATGCCCAGGCGAGGTGGAAACGCCCTTGCTGGAGAAACGGCCAGAGCCGGTCGGCGCCGAGCGCCGTGCGACGATGCTGCAACCCGAGGAATTGGCCAGTACCGCGCTCTTCGTCGCTTCTCTTCCCCCTCGTGCTTGTGTGCCGGTGTTGGTGATCAAGCCTACGGTGCAGGTCTTCCAATAGGCTGGAGGAAGCTATGTCCGAAACATATGAGACAACACCAATGGAAGTCATTAAAATCTGCCCGGGGTCTTTTCTACTCAAGGTTCCCGAGGCGGGCGTGTCCTGGCTGTTTAACGCCTGGCCCGATATCACCAAATACCTGATCCAGCAGCAGCGCGAGATCAACGGCGTCGTCTATCCGGATTTGCGCATGCAAACCTCGAAGGGGATTAGCTGCAATCTCATCGAGTTCCCCCTGTTGCACGCGATGTTCAACCAGGGGATGTTCTTCCGCAACAAAAAACCCTGCCTCATCGGTACTGAGCACCAATTGACGCTGGCCAGCGAGAGCTTTCGCCGGGGCCTTTACGGGTTTTACTCGGCGGAGGAATTGGTCGATTGCGACCTTTCGGCTGCGGAAATAGACGAATTGATGTGCGAGATAAAAGGGCTCTCGCTCAACGGGATTCAGCCGATAGACGAGTTGCTCGAATTGGTGCCGCTGGTGCCCTTGCAGGAACTGCCCAGCGAGCTTGATGCGACCTGTTATAATGGCGTGCAGATCTGGAAAGAGGACCTCAATGTTTTCAGTATCGAATATCAGGGCCACCGAGTTTCCATCGACTGCACGCTTGCAGTGGGCGAGGAGTACTGGCCGCCACTGAAGATTGATGTCAAAAACGTTCCCTACAAACTTTTCCAAATCATCGATACGGGGGAAGAGGACGGTTTCTCGACCAAGAGTTGCATGCACACAGTGATCCAGTGGCGTGATCGGATTATCTGCGTCGATTTGCCGATGAATGCCTCGTATCTGCTTGGCAAGGTGAGTATTTCCAAGACGGAAGTCGACGCAGTGATCTTCACCCATAACCACGACGACCACATCGGCGACTTCTCGTTGCTTCTGCAGATGGACCGCAAGCTAACCATCTTCTGCCCGCGCGTCATCTGGCGGGCGATCTTGCTCAAGGCCTCCGCCGTCTTTGATATGTCCGTTGACGAGTTGGCGGAGTATTTCGACTATGTGCCGATCGTCTACGGCGAAGAATACGACTACGCAGGGTTGCGCATCCTCGCGCACCCTTCGATTCATTCGGTGCCCTGTGCGATCTACCGCATCCGCGGGATCGTCAACGGCGAGTGGAAGACCTACGGTCATATGAGCGATATCCTCAACTTTCAGCGCTGTCAGAAACTGTTGCAAGAGGGGCATCTGACAACGCGCCGTCTGGCCGATTACAAAAAATTCGTAATGGAGCCGGCGGCGGTTAAGAAAATCGACGTCGGGGCGCGCGACGGTACCGAAGACTTCTCTGTACACGGCTCCTGGCGCGATTTTATTGAGGATAAGTCGGAGCATATTGTGCTTGCCCATACTTCGGCAGATGCGCTCGATGAAAGGGCGAAGGTGCAGGTTGGCCAATTCGCAGTAGCCGGCTCTGCCCGCGATATGGGCGAACGCGGAATCCATACTTATCATGATCAATACCGCGAGCGGGCCCTTAGCTATTTGGCCGACTATCTGTTCTCGTTATTGGAAACCCGGCTCGAAGACGGGGACCTCGGTCGCCATCGGTTGCGCAGCTATTTGCGGATCCTCGCCGACAACGAGATTCGCGTTATCCAGCCCTATACGCCCTTTCTTAAAGAGGGCGGGGAGCCGACCTTTGTCGATGTCGTGATCAGCGGGGCGGGAAGTCTCTGGGACGATCGAGATGGCGAACTCACACGCGTCGCGACAGTGCAGGCTGGTGATGTGATCGGCGATATGGGAATACTGTTAAAAATGCCGCGCACCGCGACCATTCGCTCTGATACCTATATGCACTTACTGCGTATACCGGCGATGCTCTTTGAGGAGGTCGCGGTGGCTCTGGGTATTACCGACAAAGACAACGGGCAGAGCGAGGGGGTGATAGAGAAGGTCTGGCGGCACCGCAAGATCGTACAACACTCGGGTATTTTCGGTGCTGAAGTACCGTTCTATTTGCAAAACAAGGTCGCTCAACGGGCTGACGAAGTCTGTTT